>VENG01000019.1 GCA_009711705.1 Bacillota bacterium | reverse complement strand
TAAAAATGAATATAAAAAGTGGCTCAATATTTTCTCAGCGCTTTTCCAAAAGTGGCTCACTTTTTTATCAGCGTTAGTGGCTCAATATTTTCCTGGCGAGTGGCTCACAATTCTCTTGACAATCGCACTATACACCAGGTGGAGGACAGTAGTGTAATAGGGTTTGAAGTATTAAGCCGGGGGCCGGAAGGTCGCTATTATTCGCCAAATAACCTTTTTTCCGCAGCTTCAAAGGAGCGCCGCCTTGTTGAAATGGAAATGGTTTGCTTCAAACAGGCTCTGAAACACTCTGTTGGTAATAGTAAACTGTTCTTCAATTTTAGTTCAAATACAATTATTCAGTGTCAACAGGAAATTGCCAATTCACTTTGGAGTTTAAACAGACCGGTTATTGAGCTGTCGGAAGTAGGAACACGTTCTCACAAACATAACAGGCTAATTAAAGTATTGGAAAATCTCCGACATCAGGGGGTACAAATTGCACTTGATGATGTAGGAGGAGGAACAAAAGATTTCTCCCATATCTGTGAAGTCCCGTTCGATTATCTAAAAATAGATCGCAGCCTGGTAAGAGGGATAACTCGATACAAAAACGGAAGTGCGGTCCACTACAAAGAGTTTTTACTTTTTATTACGGGGTTGGCTAAACAACTTAACGCTCAAGTCATTGCTGAAGGAGTGGAGACAGAAATGCAATTGGCCGGCATTAGACGTGTAGGCATTAATCTTGTTCAGGGTTTTTACTTTTCAAGGCCTACACCGGTAAAAGAACTATGTGTTAAGCATGACAAAGGTAAACCAGCGTACAGAAATGTGGGAGGTAAATAATAATAATCGCGTTGCCGGCATTTATTTGTGATCTATATCCCATTGGATTAACCAGGAGGTTTCTTTATGTTGGTCGGAATTGATATATGCAATACCATTGCTAACGTAAACTATGAATTACTTCATAAATTCAACTTAAACCTAAAAAAGTACCCGGCACCGGAAGTACCGGATAACTATTTTCTTACTAAAGCAGGGCTTAAAGTGTTCAAAAATGCACGCCCCTTCTATCAAGCAAAAGATATCCTTTGGCAAATGGCTGCCCAAGGTTGTCGCCTAGTCTATGTGACCAGCCGTCCTAAAGTAGCCAATTTTATAACCCGCCGGTGGCTGGAGGTTAACGAGTTCCCTAAGGGAAAAGTTGAATTCTTAAGTAGTAGGGATAAGGCGATTATGGCCAAAGACTCTGGAATGGTTGCCTTCTTTGATGACGATCCAGTTGTGATAATGGACTTATTAGAATTATCCATCCCAATAAACATATACGTAAAAACCGCGCCTTACAACAGGCATTTTAATGCATCTAACATTGTTAAGTTCCAAAAATGGGGACAGTTAAGACATGAGAATTTAAAAAAATTTACCGGTTTGTTCACTTAAGTGAACGAAGGAGTGATAAGTGACAAGATGAAGACAATCATTCTTGCAGAAAAACCAAGTGTCGCTAGAGATATAGCTGATGTACTAGGACAGTTTAAAAGAAACCAAGGGTATCTTGAAAATAGCTATTACATAGTTACTTGGGCCATAGGGCACTTGGCAGAGTTGGCCAATTCGGAAGACTACCATCCTGGCCTTAAATCTTGGTCCAGAGAAACTTTGCCTATCATACCGGATCAATTCGTTCTTAGAGCTGCGGAAAGGACAAAGAACCACTGGAAAGTAGTAAAGTCAATTCTCAAAGGTAAGCATAAAGAAATAATCAATGCCTGTGATGCCGGTAGAGAAGGACAGTTGATATTTAATTATATTTACCTGCTATCCAAATGCAAACTACCTGTTCGCAGGCTTTGGCTATCGGAAACTACTCCCGCAGCTATACAGAAAGCTTTTGAAAAACTGGAGGACGAAACTAAATATTATTTTCTGGGGCTGGCTGCCATGGCAAGGGCACAGGCGGATTGGCTGGTTGGAATAAACGGTACCAGGGCATACACCTTGGCACACAAAGAACCCAAAGAAAAAGGGGCTTTAAGTATTGGGCGTGTACAAACGCCTGCATTGGCACTGGTGGTGGAAAGAGAAAGACAAATTCGCAACTTTGAGCCGGAAACGTGGTGGGAGGTTACAGCTGCATTTGAAACAGACTCAGGCACTGCATACCGGGGCAAGTGGGTAGACGATAACAAAAACCAAAGAATAAAAGACGAATCCCGGGCTGCCGATATTGTGGCCCGGGTTAAACATTGTCGGGGAAAAGTTGCGGAGGAAACTGAGCGCCAGGAAGTAAAACCACCGCCTCATCTTGTTAGCCTGGGGGACTTGCAAAAACAAGCCAATAACATATTCGGATATAACGCTGCCCAAACGCTTGAAATCGCACAATCACTTTATGAAAGACATCGTTTGATTACTTACCCAAGAACAGACAGCCGCCATCTTACTGTTGATATTGGGTACACTCTCTCAAATAGATTGCAGACGCTGGCCGGTCATTATGGTGATTTGGTAGAAAAAATAATCAAAAATCCGGTACCGGCCCAAGGGGTCATTGACGATACTAAAGTATCGGATCACCACGCCATTATACCCACTGAATATGCTAGGAGCATTACAAAATTAACACCGGACGAATATAAGATATATGATTTGGTAGCAAGAAATTTTATTGCCGGCTTCTACCCACCCGCAGTAATTAATCACAAAAATATCATTACCCAGGTCGCAGAAGAACACTTTATAACCTCCGGTAAAACAATTGAACAAGTTGGGTGGTTGCAAGTTTTTAATACAGATGGTTTTGAAAGTGAGGCAGAATGCGGGCTGCCAACAGAACTAAAAGAAGGGATTGAAGTTACTGCTGTAAATGCCGCCAGTAAGCACTGCAAGTCTCAACCGCCACGAAGGTACACCGATGCAAAGCTTATTTCAGCACTGGAAAATGCCAGTCGTTATGTGGATGAAGAGACTCTAAAACAGGCATTGAAAAAATCTAAGGGGGTCGGCACACCAGCTACTAGGGCAGCTATAATTGAGCGCCTAATAACCTCCGGTTATATAATACGGCAGGGCAAATACTTTGTTCCTACCCCAAAAGGAGAAAAGGTTATTGGTTTGGTGCCGGAAGAATTGCGCAGCATTAAGCTAACCGGTGAGTGGGAGCAAAAACTGAATGAGATAGAGCTGGGCAGGGGGAATCCTGCAGCTTTTATGAAAGGCATACATCAACTTATAGGTATGCTTGTTGATACGGCATTTAACGGTGAAAGGGAGGAAATTTAATTGGAATGGGCCTCAGTTTTTAATATAATTGGCTTTTCTATTATTTTCTTTGCACTAAGAAAATTTGCAGGAGATGGTTTTAATGAGCTTTTTAAGTTTGGTATTTTAATTATTTTGGCTGCCATTGTCATTAAAAACCACAAAGAAGTGATGGGCATTATAGACCACTTGAGTAATCAATGGTGGCCAATTTTGAAACAAATGGTGCTTAACTCTTCGGACAACTTTTCCTCATTTATAGGGGGGTTAATAAGATAATATGGCAAAAAAACGCAGCTCAAAGGCATCAACAAAAACTAACAGTAAAGATATACCTCTATTTCTAAGGGTTGTTGCAGTAATAGTCGGGGTAAGTTTTATAGCCACAGGAAATGCAAAAGGGAATGAAATAGCTACTAAGATAGCAGTTTTAGGTTGGCTAACTACCTTTTTGCTTCTTGCTTTTAAATTAATAGTCAGTATAGGAATCAAAAACTTTATTGAAAAGATACAAAGCGTTATACAATCTATAAAAAGCAAATTAGATAACATGGTCGGCAAGGGTACCTTATCAGTTATTTCAAGCAAGATCGTTAATAAGAATGATGAGCCCATGGCACCAGGCTTACCGCCATTAAGTGTTCTGCCTGCACCGCCACTGGCAGTGCAAAGGGCAGAGCAAGAACGAACCGGAAAGGGGTATGCAAACAGAGTTAATGCAGCCTTTAGACGTTGCGGGCTGCTCAAAAAAGGTGAAACTCTGGAAATTCACGACATACAAACCGGCCCCGGGAGTGTCAGAATAACAGTTAGACTGCTGGAAGGAATGAGGATTACCCAGGTAACGGCCATGGGCGAGAACCTGGCTAATAGCTTTGGGGTTACCTCTATACAGATAGAAGATGGTGCCTGGGCCGGCACCGCAGCCATTATTATACCTTTTGTTAATAGGTTGCCGGTGTACCTGAAAACAATCATGATCACAAAAGACTTTGTAGATTTCCAGGATAAAGCGGAATTACCCATTGTACTTGGCTGCAATGATACATGGCAGCCAATAATGCTTGATTTAGTGAAGGTAAAACATTTACTTATAGCTGGTGCCACCGGGGCAGGTAAAAGTTTTTGTCTAAACACCATGATTACAACGCTATTGACGTGTACCCCTCCTGAAAAAGTAAAGTTTATTTTTATCGACCCAAAAATGGTAGAGCTTACGCCATACACAAATTTTCCTCATACATTACAAGTAGCTATTAACACCGAAGATGCGTTAAAAGCACTCGACCAACTTACCAAGGAAATGGATCACCGGTTTGATTTATTTACTAAACATAAAGTTAAAAACATACAGCATTACTGGAAAAAGACCGGGGATCAATCAATGAACTATATCGTTATCGTTATTGATGAATTGGCAGATCTTATGCTGGTATCAAAACAAGTAGCAAAAAAGCAAAAGAAAGAAGCAGAAGAGGCAATATCCGGAGCCGAGTATTCGATTCAACGCCTGACGCAAAAGGCGCGGGCCGCAGGGATTCATTTGATTGTGGCTACACAGAGACCTGACGTCAAAGTGGTTACCGGTACCATCAAATCAAACCTCCCCAGCCGAATCAGTTTTTATTTGCTGAGCCAGCATGATTATCGGACGGTTTTAGATGAAGCACCGTCATTTGACTTGATGGGGCAGGGAGACGGGCTTGCAATAATTGAGGGGCATCGTGGAAGAATCCGCTTTCAGGGAGCATGTGTTGCATTGACCGATGCTCAAATCGAAAAAACGATAATTGATCTGGAGAACTTCTGGAACCCGCATGATCAACGGCCGGTAACAGAATCAAAGGGACAGCCTAAAAAAGAAAAAGTAACACAGTTAGAAGAAGATGAAAAACTGTTACCCGCCAGTGATCATGCGCTTGGTAACAGTCCTACGCCCAACAATCACATAGAAAAGTCCGATCCAACAAAAACAGATAGCAGTCTATCTAAAGGCCCGGTAGTTAAATTCGGAGATTCAGCTGCCGAAATAAACCCGTCTGGTGAAATGGCACTACTGCCTGACTTGCTTACTTTGGAACATGATTTAGAAAAAAATGAAGGCAGCGCTATTGAAAATAAAAATAAAGACATAGAAGAAACAATAACAGAAGCCCCCCCTGCTTCTTTTGATGTTGAGCCGGAGGACCCATTAAATTCATTGGAAATTAAGCAGCTTAAACAATTGATAGCTGAATGCTGGTTTGATCAGGTTAATAAAAATGTGCCTTCCGACCAAATTAAAGCACCCAGTATTCGTATGGCCAGGTCAATACTAAAGGTTAAACAGGATACTGTTCTTCAATTATATAACGAATTAGTCGACCAAAACTGGTTGCAGTATCCCACTGCCCCTCGGAGACCATTTATGATAGTACCAAATGAAGAGGAATTTAAAAGAGTACTTTCTTGAATATGTATATTAGAGATAAATTTTTTACTGTTACCCAAAGCTGTTACCCAGCTCTGTTACCCGGACTGTTACCCGGTGCAAAAATATAAAAAAACCCTATAGGGATTTTTTTATACTGCAACCTTAAAATTTTTCGGGTAACAGTTTCCATGGGTAACAGTAATACGTTGATATCTATTAACTAAAACCGTTCACTTAAGTGAACGCAGTAATATAATAACTGGCAAATTTAAACCGTTCACTTAAGTGAACGGTCCTATATAGATCAAAAGAAGCCCGCACCCAAAGGTGCGGGCTTTTATTTTTAGGAGGGTCCCGGGAAATGCTCTCCCTCCACATAATCATGTCGCGTAGAGCTTAAAGCCGGAATCGCGACAAGAGGAGATTTCAGAAATATGATAACAGAAAATAAAAGACAAGTCCACATCGAACAGGTTGAATCAGATACCGTTTTAAAAGATAAACGTAAACGCGGGTGGTTTTGGGATAACAACGAGGTTTTTGATTCAGATTTATCAAAAAATGCGATATTAGTTAGATTATATATAGCAAAGTGTGCCAATGGGGACCGCCAGGCATGGCCTTCTTTAAACACCATTGCCAAGCACTGTAAAGTTAGTAAGCCTACAGTTATTAAGGCTCTTAAAGAATTAGAGGAAAAAGGATGGCTGCAAAAGATCATTCGTCGACAAACAAATGACGAATATGTAAGCACCGTTTATATTTTGAAAGATCCCCCGGAGACATCGGAGGCATCAATTCCCTTTAAAAAAGGGGGTAGTAAAACAGTTTTACCACCGGTAAAAAATGAGGTAAGTGAAGAGAAAGCAGCTACAAAGGGGGTGGTAAACTCATTTAACCACCCGGTAAAACAGGTTGACAACCTAGTAAAGCAGTTTGACCCTAATAAGACCCAAGGAATAAGACCCAGTGAACAAGATAAAAACAATAAGTTGTTGATATCTTCACTACGTTCAGATATCAACAACAGCGCAGTGAACTTTCAGTCCACTGACACTGTCGTCGGCGACGATTATGAAAAGTTAGATACACCAAATCAATGCGATAGCCACCCACAAGCGGGTGCAGCAGATACAGCAGTCAATCAAAAAAACGAAGTGGCCCCTATGCCCAATAACAAAGAACTGATATCCCTCTTGGTCAAAGAATACCGAGCCATTGAGGACATTCAAGGCAGTGAAGGAGATTATGCCTTCATCGGTGCTGTTTTTAACAAGTATGGTTATGACCGCGTGTTAGAAGCTATTTATGAACTATCCGTGGCTGCCATTGCCCAGGAGATACGTAAACCGCTCTTATACCTAAAGGGCATTTTAGAAAACTCAGACCGGAACAATGCTAGGAACAATTCCGGGGATAGAAAAATGAAACATCAAAAACCCAAAGTACAAGACGAAATAGTTATTGACTATAAGGGCCAAAAATACTCTGAAGTAGAATTTTTAGCAATGCACCGTGACGGTCGTATTTCGGAAGAAGATTTCCTGGCCCATGCACCGGAAAAAACATTTATAAAATCAATGTATTAGTCTGATAGCCTGTATATCTCAGATATGTTACATTCCAGTGCCCTGGCCAATTTTAAAGCCAGTAATATGCTTGGTTTTTTACGGTTATTTTCGATGTCGCTATACCTGGCAACCGTAAACCCCATCCTGCTGGCAACTTCAGCTTGTGTTATGCCTTTGGCCTTACGAACTTCTTTTAGACATACGAACTTGTTTTCACACAGTCTCGGTTGGAACATTAAACTCAGCACAGGTTCATCCCAGGGAAGTTTTTAAAGTAGCGATTATCTCAAATTCTGCGGCAATTATATTAGGCCACAATCACCCCAGCGGAGATCCAGAACCCAGCCATGAGGACATTGAAGTAACAAACCGACTGGTGGAGGCAGGGCAAATACTCGGGATAGAGGTACTGGACCATATAGTATGTGGGGATAGTAAGTATATAAGCCTAAAAACTAAGGGCCTGATGTAAAAGGAGGGGGTAATCTCCCCCTCCTCGAAAAAAGCCGAAGAATTTTCCTCTGTGTAAATACCTAAAACGTGGCGAACTTCTTTCGTTCACTTAAGTGAACGCATTGGCAGTTTATTAGCTATTATTTAGTCACGCTCACTCACTCGAAGGGAGATGTTATTATGAACGTTTGGAAGGACGAAAAAAAGCAAATTATAGCAGAATGGATTACCCCGGAGCCAGAAAAGTACATTGATGAGGTTCTGGATATTATCAGAATGCGTTTTGCTGTAGACGAAATTGATAAGGATAGCTTCTACACAGTCCCAAATGATTGTGGCGGTACAGACAGTTATTTAGTGCTTCCCACAGGGGGGCAGGTGTGCCTTGTTGAAGAGGACTCAAAGGCAATATTATATCTTTTGAGTACGGAATAAAAAAGGAAGTGGGGTAGTACCTATCACGAAAAGATAAATGAGACCAGGTTATGACACATTGTCGGGAGCATGCCTGCCAACGATCGTGACCGAGGAAGTATCCAACATAATAAAGTTGGTAACCAGGTAAACCCCCGCTTATTGAATGAGCGGGGGTTTACCTGTGTGTTGTCTATTGGCCAATGTCTGAAAGAAATTCTGTTTAACCATGAACTAAAAATCTGCGGTATCGCCCTTATAAGACCAAGGAGTCCAACAAGGGTTTTGGGGCACAGTTAGAAATACATCTCGTTCGACATATTATGCCATTTTTCAGCAAAGGACAATATAGTTAAATGCAGAATTTTATCATATAACTGGAGATGCAGTATGAGGCTACCATCATATTCTATAGATGAAGGTAGCTTTATGTATATTGCTATTGTAATAATAAGATCTTAAGCAATTATGTTGATTTGGTGAGGTTCCTAATGTCTATAATGCGAAGGTTAACAAATGATTAGCTTAGAATTATTACAAATATAAAATGTGATTTAGGTAGGTTGATAGTATGGCAAAAATCAGTTTTATTGATCAGAACTACTTCGAAAGATTGCTCCAAATGGAAAGTGGTTATGTACTCGATTTCTCTAACAATACTTTTCAGCGGTTTATTTACAATTCCACTGAAATAGATATCTATGAAAAATATGAATATGCATCTAAAGCAAATCTGTTAAGACGAATAATTGCAGATTTTGACAGTGTAACTGTTGGTAAATTACTGGTGGAACTGTTAGAATATAAGCGTTCTCATTTAAACATTAATGACAATGAGAAGGAAGTTTTCTTAAAGTGTGTTGAGATAGCAAACAGATTAATGGGAAGAGTGGTAAATAATAATCAATCTCAAGGTAATTTACAAAATAATAACCAGCCAAACGTAAGTTTTAATTTTACCGACAGCCTAAATGCACTTATAAAGCTTTCTACGATAAACGATAGCCAACAAAGAGGCTTTGCTTTTGAAAAATACTTATTTAATTTCCTTGCTCAGAATGACTTGGATCCCCGAGGAAGCTTCAAAATAATTGGTGAGCAGATAGATGGTAGTTTTTTGTTACATAACGAGATTTATCTGTTAGAAGCAAAGTGGACAAAAAAATTAATAGATAAAGGTGAACTAGTAACATTTAATGAAAAAGTCTCCTCTAAATCTAGTTTTACCAGAGGGTTGTTTATTAGTTTTTCCGGTTATACAGGACAAGCATTAGAATCATTAGCCTCAGGCAGGACAATACATATTACCTTAATGACTGTACAAGAACTAGCTGTGATTTTAGAACGCAAGATTGACTTTAAACAGGCCCTTAATAAAAAAGTACGTGCGCTTGCTGAAGAAGGATCTTTTTATAAAAATATAATGGAACTTATATAAAACCCAAAAACCGTTTACACAAGATAAGAGGCACTCCCGTCCTTTAGATTGTTGCTAATGAATATTTAGAGAAGGATGATCTTGATGCATACATGTCCCCCCCCCACTGAAGAGCTAAATAATTGGTTGGAAGAGTACCCCACGATTAATGGTAATTATGGCCACTTGTTACTGGAACAGAAATGTGAATGTAATACGTCGTTACTCAGTGCGCTACGGCAATACTTTGAATCCGCTCATCTCGATGCACGTGAATATTTCCATGCAACAATTGGCATTGATCTTCATCCTGATGCTGAAAACGAGGACTCTCACGTGCGCTACCCAAATTGCTTGCCTGATACTGTTCGCCGCGGGCTTTTCGGCGAGGTGATGGCGGGTCTAATAACAGAAAGTTACGAATTTGTGGGTGAGCATAATTGGGCAATACCGGTTTTCCTATTTCGTTATCATGCTGATGTGGAGAAATATCTCTTTGATTTGGCTCGTGATAGCACGAAAACACGTACTGTTTTTGGCCGCTTCGGGACGGACTTTATTGGACTGTCTTTGTGTGAAGATGGATCGGTTGCCCGCTTCATAGCAGGAGAAGCCAAGTGGCGTAGGCATCTCAGACAATCAGTTATTGATCAATTATTTCTAGGGAAATGGACTACTGATTCAGATGGGGAACGCGTTCGGGCTGGTGGTATCTGGCATGAGATGAATAATGATACATCGGTGCCTCATGGAATACGGCAATTGCAACGACTCCTCCAAGAATGCGACCCCGAAGGATATTCCGCAGCGATTTTTTCAATGGATAAGGCACTTGTTCTAAGAGAACCGGTAACAATCCCGCGTACAGACCTTGTTCTTATTGTCGGAAACGATGTTCCCAGCCGGAGTGAAGCTCAACCACTTATTCCATGGGAAGCAATTCTTCAGGAATATACTGCCGGTAATGATCTGCAGGTCGTAGAAATAGTTCTAAATAATGGGGAAGATCTCATCGACGCTATTTATAATAGCCTCTGGGCGGAAGGAGATTAAAATGCCCTCGTATGATAATGAAAGGCTTGAACTCGCAAATGCAATTCGGGGTTCTCTTGCAGATAAGGACACCTTGACACCAGTACAAGCGCGTTCCTTCGTGCGGTGCTTACAAACTTCATGGCAGGTTCCAACTATTAAGTGGAGGGACGATGAATCTCATGGACAGCTTGACGATGCCCGTCGACTCATTCATTCAGCAGAGATTTTTAGGCAAATTGAAGGGCAGTCATCTTATAATGCGGTTCTGTGTTATCGTCGAGCTGCAGAACTTTTAGAGTGGTTGGTACGTGCCACAGATCCGTTACAATCTACGACACCAGTCGGACTCTTTGCTGCGGCAGCCTACCAACTGGGAAGGTTGCCAGCAATGGCCTCAAGTCTTATTGCTCAGGTCGATCTTCGAGACAATGGATTGCGCCTGTATGCCAGCTTTTTACGAGGTGATTTTGATGGCGTAATTCATATCGTCACGTTGTTCTGGAGGGATCATCCAGAATTAAGAGATCGTTCAACAACAAAAAGATTACTGTTTGACAATAACGACAATCATGACCAAATTTCTTGGTATATCACCGTAGAGCTTGTGCGTAGTTTAGGGCTAATTGCCGACTCTTTGAGACGAGGGGACAACAGGCGGCTAAAAGCAGCATTAGCTAAACTCAATGCTTTAGACAGGCTTGCAGTGCGGACATTTAGTGATGATGTGTCAATGCTAATTACTCTTTTAAATGGGGTTGCTGGAGAGTTCAGCGAATCTAGCATCTACAAACCAGTTCGTCAACTTGCTCAACACAGCCCAGGCCATCGAAATCGGCTCTATGCGTTTGCGCGCGGGCAATATAGTCGTGGGCGTGGAATCCTGTGGCCATCTCAACGCCAGGGTTTAAATAGGCTCCTAAATGATTCTTCCTTTGCACTTTGTACGCCGACCGGTTCTGGTAAAACACTTGTTGCGACCCTCGCTCTTTTAAAAGAATTATTACTTAAGACAGGCCACGACCTAGCGCCTTTGGGCCTGTATTTGGTTCCATCACGAGCGCTTGCAGGAGAGGTTGAAGCTAAGCTTACTAGCGAACTTGGCGGAGATCTCATTATTACTGGGCTTTATGGTGGAACAGATTGGGGAATCACTGATTACTGGTTAACCGCAGACCGCCCAACCGTTCTCATTGCTACGGTTGAAAAGGCCGATGCACTGATGCGCTTTATCGGTCCTGCTTTGCTTGCACGTCTGCGGTTGCTTATAATTGACGAAGCTCATCAGGTTATACCTGATGACAACCAGCAAACACGAGATGCGTTTTCTGACCATAACAACCGATCCATCAGATTGGAAGCTTTTGTTTCACGATTGTTGATGCAATCACCAGATATAGTAAGAATAGCTCTCACAGCGGTTGCCGGCGGAGCTTCCTCGCCAATTGCCAAGTGGACTGAGGGTAAAGAAAGTGCAACAGCTGTTGGAACAACTTATCGCAGTACACGACAGCTTATTGGCATGCTTGAAGCTTTACCAGGTTCTTTAGGTAGAATACTTCTTGATTTAACAAATGGTCAGCCACTATATGTCCGAGGTCGCGATGAGCCCGTATATATTCCTCTTCGAACTCCCGTGATGCCCCAACTCCCAGCTATAATGCGTAACAGTATTTATTGCTTTAATGAGCTGTACGTTTTATGGACAGCCCTACATCTAGTCGATGATAAGCGTAGAATACTTATTTCTATCGCACAAAAACCAGAACAGATAATGGGCAGGTACAAAAAAGCTTTGGAGCTAGAAGAGTGGCAGGATATTGTTCCTTTTGAGTTGCCTAAGCAGAAAGAACAGCTCGCCAAATTCATGGAGGCTCGTGAAGCCTGTATTGATTATTGTGGGATAGATTCCTACGAAGTCTTCCTTCTTGACCGGGGGATCGCCAGCAATCACGGACAGATGCCTCAACGGCTCCGGAGATTGATGATCGATCTGATTGATCGCCGCATATGTCTTATTACTGTTGCAACTGCGACAATTACTGAAGGTGTAAACTTACCATTTGATATAATTTTTTTGACTTCTTTGAAACGTCGGTCTTTCGATTCCTCCATAGAGAGACAGATTATTAACCCTCTAAGTATATCGGAATTTAATAATCTTGCGGGGCGGGCAGGCCGACCTGGGTCCACAAAGGGCATGGAAGGTATGACACTTGTAGCTGTGCCACAGAGGCCTTCAACAACAGCTCGTGGAATTATGCAAAATCAGAGACGGCAAATTCGAGATCTAAAAACAGATTATGTTCAATTGATAGATCAGCTACAAGTTCAAGAAATGGAACGTGCAGATGTGAGAAGTCCACTCGCCCTTTTACTTAATCATATTGCAGAACGAGTTCAGGAATCTTTTGGAATTAACGGAGAGCAGTTTTTGGAATGGCTTGAAACTATAACCCCGGAAGAAATCAGCGAAGATGCTGGCACTGGTATGAGTTCACCAGCTGCCCGGTTAGCAGACAGTGTCGATGAGCTTGATAGTATTATACTCTGTGTGTTAGAGGAGATTCGCAGAGTGGAAACCAGATATCTGGAGCTTGCAGAAGCTGAGTTGTTTCTAGCAAATGTCTGGCAGAAAACATTTACACATATTGCAGCGGTGCAAGAGTCTTGGCTTGAACATGCGTTCATCAGACGGGGTCGTGCTTTTATTAAGGACATATATCCTGATGCGGACGAAAGAAAGCGTCTCTATCAGTATGGTTTTCCGCCCTATCTTGGGCGCCGATTTGAACGCGTTGCACCAGATATTCGTAGGGGAATTGAGGCTGCGGCATCTTACGGTACCATGTCGGCAAATGAACGGCTTAGCATTTTCGAGTCTATAGGTGCTATTGTCTCAGATGACCGAGGGTTTGGTTTCCGTGTTCGCGCCACTGTGACAGATCAAAATCTTTTGAATAATTGGCAGAACGTGCTTGCTTGGTGGATGAAGGGAGAAGCAATCCAAGGTCCTGATCCAAGTGCGTTGCGTGCTTGGCAACGTTTTGTTGTTGATAATTTAGAGTTTCGTCTAGGTGTAGCTATTGGTGCAGTAGTTGCATATGCCTGGTCTGAAGGTGTTGGAGCCCCATTAGGAGTTCCGTCTCTTTCAGTGTGGCGAGAAACTACAGGTCTGCCCTGGTTCGGCTTTTGGGCGAAAGAACTTCTTCGATGGGGTACACTTGACCCATTTGTTGCCTTTGCGCTTGCACAAGGCTTGGCAAATACTCGAAGTGCAGCGGCAGAGCTGCGTCCTGAATTTGAAACTTATCTGAGAAGCACGGACGGAGCTTCAGAAGCTGAGGACTTGATTGACCCTCAATTGTTCCTAGAATGGCAGCTAAGTCTGCCGCGGAGAGTCAGTGACAGAGTGGGTTATAGTCCTATTAAGGCGGAACTCACTGGAACTACTGGTCAGCGTGGGTGCTATAACGTAATTCCAGTAAGAGACGAGAGCAGTGTATGCTGGATTGAGGCATCAGGTTATGAGCTTGCTCGATCCCACATTCAGACTAGTCAGTTAATCAATTCTCGTGACGACTTTGAACTACACGTAAAAAATGGAACGGCTGAAGTACGGCAGGCTTCGGTTATATATTAATGTGTTCAATGTAATATTTGGATACTGCCTGAAACATATAAAAAACACTTATGAACTAACTTCTGATTATCCATAACTGGACAAGCTGTCTATTAGGCGAAGCGATAGCATAACTAATTGCTAAAAAGTGAGATGAGGGGTTTACGATGTTTGTATTTGAGAATTTAATTAAAAGCGAATATTTTCCTACGGAATTACCACCTTGTTTTAGTACTAAAATTGCGGCTGATAATTATGATAAAATATAAAAATGGACTTCCGGTGTAAATACAAAGCATTCAATTGCATTAACGTATAGCGGATTCAAAAATAATAATTCACGAAGAAAATTCGGTATCCCTAATATTTACCATTACTTTAAAGCGGTTGACTGTATTGTTGGAAACAGTGCAGAAATTTTAAAAGTAACAGATCGAAGTGAAATATCCCTATCTAAACCTTTAAATGGTTCTCCCCCAGTTGATCAACCATATAATAAAAAGACATATTCTATTGCTCAGACTAAACAAGTTGTAGAAAAATTGTATCAAGACAATTTATATCAGATTATACTTGATATAAACTCATGTTTTGATAGCATATATACTCATACTATTCCGTGGGCTATGCATTCTAAAAAGATTGCTAAAAAAAGTGATGGTAAAACGCTGGTGGGTGATAAGCTTGACAGATATATCAGGCAAATGAACTATGGGCAAACCAATGGGATACTTGTAGGTAATGCCGTTTCACGTATAATATCTGAAATAATTCTTTGTACAGTTGATAAAGAGATTCAAATGCATTTTAAAGATATAAAATGTTGTCGGTTTGTTGATGATTACTATATTTTTTTAAAAGATTCATCTCAAATTCAAAATATCATTTCATTTATTAGAAATGAACTGGGAAAATATGAGTTAGTGTTAAATGAAAATAAATTACAGATCAATGAAAGCCCTTTTATCTTTGGTAAACACTGGGTTGAAGAAATTAAACTTTTCATACATCTAAATAGTGAAATATTTTTAAATAAAGTAATATCATTATATGTAAAATACAAAGATATTAGTATTTTGAGATATGGTCTCACTGTCCTGTCATTACATAATTTAAATAAAAAAGAATGGGAAATCATGGAGTCCAAAATTCTCAACTTGTGGGTGAAATTCCCGTCACTGTCAGACTTGGTTATAAAGATATTACTTAATAAAAGAGATTTTATAAAAAAAAGTAATCTAAAAAATGCAATTTATTCGATTTTTGCCAGGTGTATACCATTGAATTTGCACCAAGAAATTATTTGGGCAGTATGGTTTTCTAAGACTTTTAATGTGCAAATCAAAAAAGAATATATTTTAAAAATAATAGAATCAGAAAATTCACTAGCAATAATAATTCTATTAGACATGATTCATTCCGATTCGGGACAATGTAGAAAATCGAGAGAAGTAATATCTGCAATTTTAACTCTTAGAGAAGCTTTGAAAGATGATGATTTAGATGAAAATGAAGATAATGAAGAAAGAAAATACGGAAACTTAATGTGGACTCAAAATTGGTTGCTGGCATACGAAGCGGATTTGAATAAGTGGTTTAATGTTGATGGCAATAAATTTGAATTTGCAAGAAAAGATCCATTTTTTAAAAATTTAATTAAAAATAGAATTTGTTTTTACGATAGTAACTTTGCTTATGGTGAATTACCCACACTGCAAAAAGACGGTAAATATGTTACGAAAGTTGAGTTCGTGAACTATATAGAAAAAATAAATAATCTTTTGGCAAGAGCTGCACAATCTAACGATGATAATAATGATATAGCTGAAGTACAAGATATTAGCAAAGAAATTATGGAGAAAGTTGAGGCCCAAACAAATATTTACTAATCAGGGGATTTATCAATACCATACAATGGCTTTGCATAATTTTGGATACTCCCAGCCGGGAGCCCCTTATATTGAAAAATACCACAATGAATTTGAGTTGGGGGAGCTTACTTCCTACGAGTTAGGGCTAAGAAAATTAAACGAGTTTCTGAAAGCGAATGATGCAGTGAATAGCTTTAACCAGAAGCAACGCATTATCCTGGCGGCTTCGGATTATGATGAGCAAACTCTTTCTGCCGTAGCTTGGTTGAATAAAAATGGTGTGGATATGACCTGCTTTAAACTGGTACCCTATCGGGTTAATGAAGAGATTTTTTTAAACGCAGAGAAGATGCTTCCTCTGGCAGAATACGATGAGTATTACGTTAGTTTATTGGACAAGAAGTCTTCTGTCAGGCCGCGTAAATCATATACTCGGCGCTCCCTGCCCAAGATTGACTCTATGCTTAAGTGGGGAGTGGTTAAACCAGGGGATATAATAAAAGCTAAGAACCATGAAGATGAGGGAACCCTTTTGGAAAATGGGAATGTGTTGGTTAACGGTGAAGAGATGTCTATGCAGAGTTGGCTTAAAGGCATATTCGGTTGGTCCAGCATACAGACCTACGTTTTTGCAGTGCATAAGGAAAGTGGCAAGACTCTTTCTGAAATACGTAGGGAATACTTGGATAAGCAGACGGAAGAAGATGCTTAATTTATAATTTATAAGGAGGCAAAATTAGTGCTTGCTGATGTTTTACAGAAACATCATGGTACAATAAATCAACACTTTTGTGTTGGCTATACCAATTGGAATTCTCTCATACATAATGTAAAAAGGCACGAAAATGAAGTTAATAATAAAGAACTGGAAGACGAGTAGATTTGGACTTTTTTGTTGGGATGTGGTTACGCTGCAGCCGGTGCAAAGGGTGTAAAGTTAGTATCGGAACTCCTTACTGGAGCACCTGTGAGTTCGTCAAGTAGCAGTAAATTATGGTTTGAAGTTCTTCCCATTCCTCCTCGAAAATATGAAGGAAACACGCATTTGGATCTGGCGTTGGGGTCTATATCAAATAGGAGCGGAACTCGAAGTGGAATTCAACTTTTAGAAGAAGATAATTCCTGGATATGTTTCTGTGAGATGAAGTGGAACTCAGATATTTCTACAACTGTTTCTTATGACCTAAACCGTAACCAGTTAGTTAGAGTGATAGAAAACGCTTTGTGTTTTCAGGATAACAGGGGTAGGTATGCTGAAGAAGTCTTTGTTACTTTAGTGACTCCTGCTATGTTCTATTACAATAGCTGCAAGTCACGCCTTTATCAATACAAGTTTTCCGAATATAATCATGATGCAGAAAATGTATTAAAAGATTTGCAGGCTTGTAGTTTAAAAACAAACTACAATAATAACTGGAAATACCCCGAAGAAATTTCTGCGCGTTTAAATTGTCTTACGTTAAATTGGATTACTTATGAGTACCTGTTTGAAAATTTACCTGATTCCGTAATAGCAGATGAACTTAAAAAGTTTTGGCAAAGGTTCAGAAAAGGTAATTGAAAAAAACTTCCATTATCCATACCTTCATGTCAACGAGAATGACCCTAATGAGGAGTTAGTTGAGGTTGATAAACTTATAATCACTTATTTTGTAGAATCGTTTAGTGAAGAGATTATAAGTCATGGTGAACAAATGTTGAGGCAATACTTAAAGATTTTAATACCGCTGAGGTTGAGTACGTTAAGGGGAAACGCTAAAATTTTTATTTAGTCGCGTATTATGGTTGATTCTGGGTTATAGTAAAGGGATTACTCTTAACTATGAGGTCGGCCTGTGGCGCTTAAAGTGAATTGAAATGTTAGCTTCCATTATCAAATACCCATAGAGGCTTATAATGTGAATCACGAAGGTTGTTATTGAACGAATGCCTTCACCTACCGATAACGGGATCTTTAAAAGAAGGTTTTGTTTGGTTAAGGTATTTGTCTTAAAGGAAAGTAGGAGAGAAAATATGGATTGGAATACTATTGGTTCTACATTCATTGGGGGGTTAGCAGGTAGTGCTATTGCTCTTATAAGTACTTATATGGCTAATAAAAATCAAAATAAAATTTTTAATATTCAACTAGATAAACAACAAACTTTATTTGAAAAACAGATATTACATAACGATAAAATTGAAAAAGAAAAGTTATCTAAAAAAAGGAAGGAAGTAGCTACAATATTTTACTATTTACTACCAGAAATAGCTTGGGAAGGGTTTCAATTAAATAAAAATGCTATAAATTATCCTTCCACGATATTTTGTAACTATGATTTTATAGGTGCACTCAATATTTTAGGGGATGAACTAGAAAAAACTGAAATGTTATACATGGTTAAATTATTTGCAAATATAGAAGCTATAAAAACTGCTACACCAAACTCTAACGAATTTAGAAATAGTTATGTGCAGTTTTTGTGTGGGTTCTGTAATGGTTTTGTGAATTGTGGAAATTATTATTATCTAAACATTGCAAATAGCAAAAATAACGACCCAATGCCTTATGATAAAATTAAAGATTATAAAACTGAAGAAATAACAAAGGATTTTATATTTGCAACCATGTATTCTGATTATTTCAATAGAAGTGGCAAGGACATATACTCAAAACTCAAAAAGATCAAGGATTCCTTAGGCAATTAATATAGAACTTTTGTAAGACATTTGATTTTATAATTTACTATTATCTAATGAAAAATTATGTTTATAACGTAGGTCTCAACCAAGCTATAAGCTGCCTATTTTCCATATTGTGGATAAGTTTTTCAAGAAAAAATTGAAACTCAGGTTAATAGCAAATATGAGGTGGGATGAAGTTTTGGAACCCGGATTGATTAAAAGAAGAGAGCAAATATTGAACTTAGTAAATAGTGCAGAGTTCCGTGAACTTGTTTCATATTACTCTCACAGATCATTTTTTAATATATTAAATATTTCTAGGAAGGAAACAGTCCATAGTGATTTCTTACTATGGTTCTTTCATCCTGATGGAAATCATGAATTAGGAGAATACCCATTAAAGAAGTTATTGGAAGCCTTAACTATTCCAATAAACAGAAGTCAGAAGACTAATAAAGCCGAAAAGTTTCCTGAGGAACTAGAAGACATCGTAATTTCAGGGAACTATAGTTTAAAAGATACCCATATTGAAAGAGAAAAAAATACCGGAAATGGGTTTGTCGATATATATATTGAAACGCAATTATTGTTATATCAGAACCCAGAAGAGACTAGGAAAATTAAAATAATTATTGAAAATAAAGTAAAATCAAAGGAAGGAGACAAGCAAACCGACAGATATTATGAATGGGCTAAAAAAATGGACTTAATTGATGGCGCTTATAGTATATTTGTCTTTTTGACTCCTTTGAATAATACAGACTTTGAACAACTAAGCGAACCGGAATGCAAGTGTAAACACTACATTCAACTTAATTATCAGTATATGGTTGATTATATAATAGAGCCCTGCAAAAAAAAGAAAAGTCCACAGGAAACGGAATTTCTTATTGATAATTATCTAAGAACATTAAGCTTTCCAGCGTTGCAAACAGAAATAAATGAATCAGAACGGGGTGATATCGTTATGGCGATAGGGGAGAGAGAAAGACATTTGTTAAGAAATTTTTGGGAGTCTCATAAAGAACTGCTTATAGCAACTTTTACTGCACTAAAGGATGATCCAGAAATTTCTAAAGAAGATAGAGATAAAATTGATAACGGTCTCTCTGTCGTTATAAAAGCTGGTTCAAAGGATAATACCAAATATAGCTTTAATGGTGGTATTTATCCCAAAAATAGGTTGGTTCTTGAAGTAATAAAAAAATATGTAAAAGATAACCCTATGATAACTTATGACGAAATAATAAAAGTATTTCCTGATGAAATTCAGGGAACTAGATTCGGAGTAATGAAGAAAAGTGCAGTAGCGCAGGATATTTTCGATAGTTCAGGAATTGCTAGACACTTTATAAAAGAGGATGAATTAATTCAAATTGCCGACGCAGAAATTGCCGTTTGTAACCAATGGGGAATCATTAAAGGAAATGAGTATAATAGCAATATTAGTAAATTTATACGCAAGGCTAAAGAATTAGGATATATCATAGAATACTAACCGCTTCAAATAGGTGTAAGAACTTCCGGTTATCCATATGATGAATGCTATTTTTACCAACAAAAAGGGAAAATAGTTATTGAGTTAAGGCATTAAATGTGTAGTTAAAATTTGATAAAATTAGAGAGGAGGCATGTGATGAAATATCGAATAATAATTGAACTGTTATCTGATGAGGAAGAACAGCTTCTCTATAAAGGTAAGAGTTGTTATTCCGATGTTGGTCATGATGATGTCTATATATCAACACGTAAGATAGAGATACTAATTATTCGAAATGGCAATAAGCGTTTACTAAATTTTCTGACTAACTGCAATAGTACCGTTTATCAACAGATTACAAAATGTATTTCTTTCGCTTATGCTGTTACAGATAGAGATATTAGTATAGAGAAAATTACCATACAAAAATATCATAACGAGAAACTGATTAAAAATTACGAAGAGAAACAAGAAATAAATCAACCAATAGATTTCAAGTCCTTTAAGGATCGGCATTTTATAGGTAAGGATTTGGAACCAATGTTTGTTGATTTTACAAAAGCTAAAACAGTTACAATTGCTCTCACTTTCTTGCTAAAAGGATTGTACGAAAGTACTGAGGGCAACAAGTTTGAAAACTATTGGAAATCTTTTAACAATTTATATAGTTATATGAGCGGTGAAGATAAAGAAAATAAAAAACTATACTTTATGAGGCGACTTATCGAGAGCAATAAATGCAAATTTAATTTAACTCTAAAAATTATAGACTCTCATGAAGCGCTTGACATTCGCAAACTTCGGTTAAGAGAAATGGTTTTAAATGATTTTCCAGGTCCCAATAATACAGTGGCATTTAAAGAATTTATTTTAAGATATAAAGATAAACGCTTAAATCAAATTTTCTCAGAGATATTGCCTTATCGTAAGGATCTTTTAAAAAATGAAAACCTTTATACAATTGTGGAAAGTCATATTAATCAACATAAAAATGGAGGGATTAAAAATAATAATGATTTGCTATGCTTTTACATATTGAAGTATTCATATTTTATTAGAAATAAATATTTCCACGCTGAAAAATTATCACCATCATTTAATTTGGTAAAAAATAATGAGATCAAAGAATTATCATTTTTAAATGAAGTATTTGAATTATTTTTAAAAGACTTGATTGCCTGTAATTGTTCATTGTAATTAAAAATTATTCATTTTTTTTGTTTGACGGATTAATCTAGAATAACCAGGGACGGTTCGTATGGTTTGATTAAGGAGGCCCCCGGGTGGCGCCATAACGTTGACTATACCTAGACAGCTGGGCGCAGTTTAAGTTGATTATAAGACTAATAGACAACTTCCAGTTATCCATATTAAAGTCAGTAATGACCCATTTAATTGCAATTGTATATTTTATTATGTGAGGACTATTAATAATGGCTATCTCTGTTTCTGTGTCGCCAGTTGTTGTGGGAGTGGCAATTATAATTGTAACCAATTTCTTTTTAGGTTTAGGGCAAAGCAATGTGATGAAAAAAGGTTATATGATGATTTCATCAATTCTATCTTTGATAGGAATAGTGGGAATTATATTTACAAGAGCTCATTTGATTTCTTCGCTCAATAAGCAATTCGGCAACAGCGTTATAAAAGCACCAATAATAGATAGCAATTTTATGCCGGTGATGATTAAAAAATTTGATTATTTTGCAGGCATTTCAATTAGTGCAACTTGTTTAGTTGTCATATTTTTGTGTTATCTACTACTAACAAATAAGAAAGTTAGTATTGTTTCGAGCAACTTATCTAGTTTTGTTAATGTTTTTAGGATAGTTATTTTTCTGTTTGGGGTATGGTATAGTATTGGGACAGTGAATAAGTTCTTTGATTTAGGTGCTTATATAGTAACCCTATCTATTATGTTAATATTTGTGTTATATATTCCATTAATAGTTAAAAGGATGATCACTTATAGAAAACGAGATTTATAATCGCCTCTTGCTATTACATATTTTTTGACGATATTTTGTATAGCCCTGGTGGTAATGCGCCTGTTGTTTTTTGAGACAAACAATGCCTTGGTTGGGGTTTTAAGGAAGTTTCTAATTTGAAGCCACTAGGGATAGGAAGTTGTTTCCACCGCCCCTATTGACGGCCGGACGACACTGTTACACCTTTTTCTTAGCGGGGAAAAGGGTGTACGACCAGGACCAAATAGTATCAATGAATAACACCAAGATCCAGACTCTGCTCACCTGGTTTAAGATGCTCATCTGGAAAGGAGGCAAGGTTCCGGTTTCATTCTTGACCCATGTTACGAAATCCAGCAATGAGTGATCAGGGTTGCCGGCGTACAGCCAAAACAGGCAGTGGGCGACGACAAAGACGGCGACGCACGAACCACTCGCCTCTGTATTTGCGGGCAATGTAGCGCGGATCCTTTTCCTGTGCCATAATCCGTGGCGACTTCTAGTTATCCATATAATAAACGCTATTTTTATCAGAATAAGAACGTTCTACAGTAGCAAAGTTACACGGCGTGTGGTGGCTGTACGGTAGTTAATTAGCAGGTTACCTGTACATTTTCTCGCCCTTCTAAAACAGGCAATTAACACTTTTCCAAACGCTCCACCAGATAACTAAATGAAATAAGTATAGCTAAGCATCATGACACGCCACGAGGGATGAATTTCCAAATAATAACCTGAAACGATATTTCCATTAGAATTAGCTATGGTGTTGTTTATGATTAAAAAAACTATAATCCTTTCCGTCGTTGTCCTTTTATTAGTAGCCGTTGCCGGCTGCAAGAAAAATCCTGTGCAGGCTCCTCAAAAGAGCTTTCCATGTTAGGTGAGGATAACAGCCGGCTGATATTAGCCCCCATACCCCCTATGACAAAAGGCAAAATGCCTCCCTTTTGCTGCTTAATCCCGAAAGCATGAAGGTGGAAAAAAAGCTTACATTAAAGGCTAACTTCGGTTCAACTGATGCCAGTTTTGCCGGGGATAAAATCATGGTGCGCGGGGGGTACGACATTTCAAGCGATCTTAAGAGAATTGTTTATGCTGATGGAAAAGGCGTTAAACTGTTCAACCTTACGGATAGCAGTGAAAAACTACTCGCTCCTACAAAACACATTACCGGTAGTGAACTAATTCAAAACTCTTATCACTCTAGTCCCCCTATTTGCTTTGATGTTTACATACAGCATTATCATTTTTATAAGCTGGAATGGAGCAGATTACTATAGCGCTTCATTTGCACAGTTGAAAATTACGATTCTGTTAAATTCTGGATTGATTATGGTTATTAATTTTTTTCTCGTCATAAAAAACCAAATATATTTTCGATAAGATAGCTTTCTTTAGGTGGCAAATTATCTAGCGAAAAAACTATTAACGGTTTCTTCAACTTCTTCCAACCAGCGAATCCGTTGATCAACTGTACTTGTAACAATAATTCCAAACATCTTTCTGTGAAAATTTTTGACACCGCATAAATCGAATATGCAATTATTCCATATAGCTTCAAGAGGGTCTCCAAAAACTTCAGTTTCTCTTTGTTGGGGTGTATTTGATGTATTAAACACCAAAGCGGTATTCGCTTTTAGCAACCCAACCGGGATGCCTTCACCGCTATCGTTTTCTACAAATTCGTATGCCACACCCGCGCACAAAACACGATCCACCCAACCTTTTAAAATGGCAGGCGGTTGACCCCACCAGTTAGGATGGATGATAATTATACCATCAGAATCACTAATCTCGTCACAATACTTCTGGATTATCGGGTCTAAACGAGCACCTTTAGGTATTTCATTATTTGGCAGTACCGGATCAAATTTTTCCTGATACAGATCATGGAAATTAATTGTATGCCCTTTGCCTTTTAGTGCTTTCACGACGGTGTCAGCAATTGCGTGATTAAAACTTTCCTTGTCCGGGTGACCAAGTATTACTGATATTTTCATAATAGGTTTCCCCCACTTTTTTTACCAACTTTTGTGGTAAGTTTCTTTATGTAACTTCCAATCTTAAGAACGCGAATTCCTATTAGAACAGCCAATATATTTGATTAAACAATTTCGCCTACTAATTTCTTAATCCTGCTTGTTTTTTAGGAAGCAAGGAGACGGTGAAATGAAATATGTAAAGCGGATTGATAATACGAAATAAAAATTGGGGTGGAATAACTCAGAAGACCATTTTTTGATACAATGTAAAAAAGATTAATTAGATGGAGTTTGGTACTATGTATAAACAGCTTATTAATTCATTCTATGACAATAGAAACCAAGAACAAGCTAAAAAGATGTCGGCTTATATGAAAGATAACTTCTTTTTCTTGGGAATACCAAAACCACAGAGAGCTAAACTAGAGAAAGAGTTTATCAAAAAAGCAAAGAAAGAAAAAACGATTGACTGGAATTATGTCTTTATGCTTTGGGATTTACCAGAACGAGAATTTCAATATTTGGCTTTAGACTATATTCTTGCCTTAAAGAACAGCCTCGAAGAACCTGACATTGGTAAAATTAGGTTGCTGGTAACAAAAAAATCATGGTGGGATAGTGTGGATAGCCTAGCTAAAGACCTAATAGGAGTCTTATGTGCAAAACACCCGGAACTTGTCCAAAGTCATATATTAAACTGGGCTGAAAGCGATAATATTTGGCTTGTTAGAACTGCAGTTTTATACCAACTAAAATATAAAGAAAGTACAAATACGGAATTACTAAGTGCAATAATCAATAAAAACAGCAATAATACAGAATTTTTTATTACCAAAGCCATTGGGTGGGCATTAAGAGAATACTCAAAGACTAATAAAGAATGGGTAAAATCATTTCTGGAATCTCATACCTTGCAACCTCTTAGTGTGCGTGAGGCAAGTAAATATCTTTAGTTGCTAGAAAAATCAAAAAAGTAACCGTATATCGACTCTGCCATACGAATAACTAAATGCTGCTAACCAATGAAATACTGTACTTCACACAAAAAGCATTCTCCGGAAGGGAAAAGACGAAATACAGAGAAATAATCAATATCCCCTATAATTCTTTTGGGCGAGGGAAATCGAGTATTTATCCGGGAGAATAGGGATCAAACTTTTTAGGAGGATGCTCTGATGAAGAGGAAATTGATTACAACATTATTGACCCTGGTTTTTTGCTTAACTGCGGTTTTCCCTATCGCGGCTGCACAACCCACTGCTAAGGATTTAGTGTTGGCAGCAGCTAAAAATATCGATTTGGGGATAAACGAAGGTTTCTACGAGAAATCCAAGGGTGATGGCAACTTCGAAATAACAAAATTCAACGGAAGTCTTAAAGAGGAACTGGGTGATTTATCAGGTGCCCAATTCGGGTTTTACGTAGAGTATGATGATTCCCAAAATGCCATGAAATTGAGTTATGACACAGACATTAAAGACATTGTACGTGACGGTGATATTTATTTACAGGACGATCAGGTGATACTGACCAAAGACTTCTTTTACTTGCTGCAGGACTTTGGATTCGATGTTTTTGAAGAAATTAACGTCTCTCCATCAGATGTTCCCGAATATTTGTATTTAGATAATCCCCAGTTAAGGACTACCTGGGAGCAGATGGCCAGCTACCAAAACCAGCAATTACCTGAAGAGTATACAGAATTGTTGTTGTTTATAGTTGAAGCAATACCTGACGAGTATTTCAGCTTGTCTACGTCTAAGGTTACCATTAAGTTGGACAAGGCTGGTCTAGAGGAAACAATAGTTAATCTAATGACTAAAATGGCAAACGAAAGTGAAAGGGTAGCAGATATAGTTATCAGTTTAAACAAGTATAATTTCGAACAAATGGGAATGGATCGTGAAGAAGTGAAACAGGAACTGGTTTCCGGTATGGAGGGCATGACCGTCCCTACCAGGGAACAAGTTCAGGCGATAACCAGTTTTATTGAATTAAACGATTTCACATTTGAGTATGCCCTTAAGCCCGGTGGTCCCAAGAGTTTTAATGTAGATATGGACTTTAATATCCCGCAATCTTCTATCACCCCGGATGCTTATGTCAACGGTTCCTTAAATTTCGCTATGGATATTGAGGGTAAGCAAGATAATCTAGAAAGTTCTTATCGCCTTGGATGCCAGTTTAATAATCCTAACGGACTTGCAGTCGATTTAACCTATGGTGCCAATTCCAGCTACACCGATACCGTAGGACTATCCGATATGGCAATCGATGTGACCTCTAAGGACAATAAAACCGGGGAATTGATTTTGGATCTTGCTTTAACAGGGGATTCAGTGACTGAAATAGATACCGGCCTGGTCTTAAACGTTCCGGAGCTTACTCCCGAGAACAGCCTGGATCTTACAGAATTTGTTCCTACTACGGGAGCATCAGTTGCAATTGAAGCACCCCGGGAAAGGGACCTCAGCCTGGTGGTCAATGGGGTTGCTCTAGAAGCAAAACCAGCTGCCGGGAATCATGGTGAAATTATGGTGCCTGCAAGGGCGGCTCTTGAACAGCTGGGATGCCAGGTTGTTTGGATTGAACCAAACGAACTACAGGTATTCACTGGTAAAAAAACAATTTCTCTTTTCATGGATCAAAACAGCTTTACGGTTAACGATATAGAAAAGAATTTAAACACAGCCCCCGGTCTGGAAGCAGGCAGCGCCATGCTTCCGCTAAGCTTTATAACCACTGAATTAGACACTCAAATAAGGATAGAAGGTAATGTTTTAACTATTAATAGGTAATGTTTTAGGAAAAGCATGTTAATTATACCTATAAAAAACCTACCCCAGGGTAGGTTTTTTATAGCATATTGGAAAAGAAACCATACATAAAGAGGTGAGGGTTAGAAGGAAATCACATTTAACACATACATAAAGAAGTGGCCAAAAGCGGTGTCACTTTAAGTTTGTTGTGGCATGAATATTGTGAACAAGTGCCGGTTAAGTGGTGACGTCCCTCTCATGTACAGCCAGTTTTGTCAGTATTACCGCAAGTATGCAAACACCACCAAAACCACCATGGGCATTAAGCGCAACCCCGGTGAACTACTGGAAGTGGGCCGGTAAAAGTTGCTTTATCGTTGATAACATAACAGGTGAGCGCATTCTAGCGTACATCTTCGGTGGTTGCCTGTCTTGCATCTAGTATGCCTATGTAGAAGCCTTCCTGGCCATGGATATGGAAAGCCAGATCAATGATTAGGTTAATGCGTTTCCAGGCATTCGCACTACAGACAGAATGTTCATTAACTCACACTGCCTTGCTGTTGCACAAAATCTTTGAAATGTGTAATCATTCTATCATTACTTTTTTTTGACGATACAAGTAACATCATTGGTCTACGCAGTTCATCCAGCATTTTGGGAACAGTGTAAAGCAAATTTTCTGTCGGCTTTGGTTCAACAAGATCGGTTATTTCAAATCCTGCTTTTATGTGGCAATCTAAGTATGTTGCAATGTTTTGTGGTACTTTATAACATCCTCGCCTAAAAAAGTGTTTAATTACATAAATAATTAACCAAAAAAAGATTATTATTAAAATTAGTGGTTAAGAGGTGCAATATAAACACCTCTTAACCATTTGCTACTACTTTACTAACACAATTTTTCCTTCCCTTATTTCATACACTAAATCTGCCACATTGTCTAAAAGCCTATTATCATGTGAAATAAATAAAATCGTACCTTCATAATTTTTCATTAATGTTTCCAATGCTTCAATGCCTGCCAAATCAAGGAAATTGATCGGTTCATCCATCAGTAGAATGTTATAACGTCCCAATAGCATTTTAGCTAGCAGTAGCTTGATGGTTTCGCCACCGCTTAGTACGGGTAATTTTTTACGGATGTCGTTATCAGAAAATCCCAGCGATGCCATCACCGAACGAATTTCATGAACTTGATAATCACAATTCTCTTGCATATATTCCATGACCCCTTGATTACGGTTATACTTATAACCATTTTGGTCAAAATAACCGATCACAGCCCTAGGAGAAATTGAGATCCCATCCTCATGGTTTAATATCATTTGAAATAAAGTTGTCTTTCCTGTGCCGTTACCACCGGTTAGTGCTACTTTTGTTCCGAGTGGGATGTTAAAAGATGCTTTTTCAAACAACACTTTATTACCAAACCTTTTACTAATTTCTGTACCTGTAATCGGATATGGATTATGGAGTGCCAATGCTTTACTCTGCCGGAAACGAATAGCGCGAATTTTTTTTGGAGCTTCTACATCCTCGAGAGCGGCAAGTCTATGTTCCATTGACTTAACGGCATTGTACAGTGTTTTTTGCTTGCTGCCCATTGTTTTCTGATGTCCCAGACGTCCACGGCTTTCAGAATTGTTTTTCTTTGCAACACCCTTTGCTTTCTGGTCAATTTTACGGGCCTGTTTTCGCTTTTCCTCAGCAGCCCGTTTTAGTCGGTCACGTTCCGCAACAAATTGTTCGCGTTTTGCAGCATGGCTTTTACGTTCATCTTCTTTCTGACGCAGATAATTGGAATAATTACCCCAATACTCTATAATTTTTCCGTTTTTTAGTTCCCATATTTTATCTACCACCTCATCAAGAAAATAGCGGTCATGGCTGATAATCAGTAATGCACCGGAAAAATATTTCAACTGGCCGATTAAAAAATAGATTCCTTCACGGTCTAAGTGACAGGTAGGTTCATCTGCAATAATACCATGCACCTGTTCCGAAAGAGCCTGTGCTATTTTAAGTCTTGTTTCTTCGCCACCACTCATGGTCTGTACCTCTAATTGAGCGACACCCAGTTTACCCATAAGTGCAAAATCTTCGACCTCTTGAGATGTTACATCATCTAATTGCGAAATATAAGTAAACTGTCCTAAACGATTGACTTTACATCCTGG
Source organism: Bacillota bacterium (assembly GCA_009711705.1). GTDB lineage: Bacteria > Bacillota > Desulfotomaculia > Desulfotomaculales > VENG01 > VENG01. The sequence goes on along the minus strand of VENG01000019.1, from coordinate 38,275 downwards.
TGGAGTTAATTCACCCAAAAGCACTTTGAGTAAGGTGCTTTTTCCCGCACCATTAGCTCCCACCAGACCAATACGATCATAATCGTATAATTCTAATTCATCAATATTTAAAATATCACGTCCGGTGTATTCCACACAAACATTTTCTGCTTTTATTAGCAATTCCATTTTTCTACCTCCTGTTTAAAATCGCATGTTTTCTTTTACCTTCTCGCAAGGGAAGTTTAGGGCAAAAGAAAAGGGGGGACATAAACCTTACTGCAAAAAACATCCCGGTACAAACCCAGGCATTTGCCATCAACGGTATGAAACAACTGCTGAATACAATTAATGCAGTACAATCCAAAATCAATCCTCATCTAGCTGGGTGGATGGTATTACCCACTATGGTGGATTACCGGCGCAATGAAGACAAGCGTATGCTGCAGGAATTAAGAGAAAAGTATGGTAGCAAGGTTCTTTCAACAGCTATAAGAATTAATGCACGGTTAATGGAAGCTGTCCGGAAGGGAGAAATAATCACCAGGTATGATAAAAACTCAGTCGGGGCCAAAGAGTACTGCAGCTGTGCTGATGAATTGATGAGTATTTACGAAGGAGTGGCTTAAGATATGGCGGGCCGGGGAAATGAACACGTTGTAAACATGTTTTTGACCGGCGCCGGCACACCGGGGCCGGGGGGTGAAAAGGGAAAGCGCAACCGGATAATAGAGATTTCCCTTGAAAATATAAAAGCCAACCCCGGCCAGCCAAGAAGGGTTTTTGATGAGGCCAAAATATCCGAACTGGCCCAATCCATATTGGAAAATGGTGTGCTGCAGCCCATTGGGGTACGTCCTGTCGCGGAAGGCTATGAAATTGTATTTGGGAACGACGCTGGCGGGCAGCCGGTGAAGCGGGGCTTGAAACGGTACCATGTATTGTATTAACTTCAGAAGCCCTTGACTTGAGAACGATTGCACTGGTGGAAAATCTTCACCGGCAGGATCTATCAGCTATGGAAAAGGCCATGGCCATAAAGGAACTGATGGTAAAAGAAGGCTTAAGCATGGAAAAAGTGGGTAAAAAACTGGGGCTTGGCAAAACACGGGTTCACCAACTGCTTAACATCCTTAAACTGCCGGAAGATATGTTGAAAAACTTCTGTGCTGCGGATTTAAACGAAACACACGCCAGGGCTTTACTGATGTTGAAAGGTTTCCCGGAGGCACAGAAAGATCTTTTCCAAGAGATTTTATTTCATAAGCTGACCGGCCAGTCGGCATTAGAATGGGCGGAAAATTATCTAAACAGGCTACCTGATAAAAGCCTGGTTACCGATTTAGTTAATCGGTCAATAAAAAAGATAACCGGTTTGGAAAAGAAATGGCAAAAGTTGCCCAAAGAAGAGAAAGATAAATGTGCTCAAGAACTTAGAGGTTTAAGGGAAAAAATAGACCACCTTCTTAGCAATATGTAAAACTACCTGCCTGATGAGATCCCGGGTGGTTCCCGGGCGAAACCGGCAACCGCCGGTCGTGGGAAACCAAATATGGAGCCCGTTTCATTGGGAACCGGGCGGAAGGATGTGGGAAGAAGTGTGTCAAATAGAGTGTCCTCCACAAAAAGTAAACCTTGATACTTATCTTGATGCCTTTTACTGGTGTGGTTTAAATTGCAAAAAGATTGCTCAGATGGTAGGGGTCTCGAAGGCAGCCGTCAGCAAGGCACTTAAAAATTTTAATGTAGATGCATATTCCACTGAACGCTTCCGCAGAAAATCAGAAAACAAGGAAAAACGCCGGCAGCAAGACTGTGAGCGAAAGAATACTCCGGAGGCCCGGGCAAAGGACCGGGAAAGAAAACAGTGTAACCGGGCAAAGGCACGGCGAGCAGAAAATACGTATGTTAAAGCGGTTCGGGAGGCGCTCAGGGATGTAGAGGTTAAAGCTGTGGTTGGTCGAGTTGCTAAAGAAATGAGGATACCCAGGGACGATTTTTATCAACTATTCTTACACTCTCCGGATGGATACGATGTTGTTCTTCATCCTGTTCCGGGAATAGCAAAAGAGCGAGTAGAATTGATGACTAAATCAGAAATTAGAGGCCGTGTAATATATGAATACCAACAGTTAACATCCTGCACGGCCAGAGTGCCGGGCCCTTCTATTTTAGGAATCCACGCACTTTTGAAAGCGAATGATTTTTACGGAGCCATGGAAAAGGCCAGAGAGGCGCTTCTAGAGGCTGGTTTTATTAGCCCGCATACTATAGCGGAGGACGTAGAATCTTCAAGGAGCATCGTATGTGGGACATTATCAGAGAATTTGCTCGAGACACTCTTAACAGAAGCGGCTGAGTTCGGTGGTGTGCCGGACCCGCCTCAGTTGGACGAAATGGACAGGCATGAAGCACTTCGCCAGGTCGCACGATGGCGATCTCAGGCGAAGGCGGCAGAACGGGACGCTAGGGCTGCATGGCGGGGTGGAGGTGGAACTGGGAAAGCAGGAAAAGAAGGCGGTAAGCAGAATTTGGCTAACACCCTAGCTTATAGTGGAATAGCGAGGACATAATATAGCCGGGCGCCTGGAGGCGCGGCATACACAAATAAGGTTGCCGGGTAAAAACCCGGTTTTTTTATTACATAAATGAGTAACAAGGTGGTGTAGGAATGTACCGGGGCAAACTCAGAGAGGAAGTAACCTGGAGTGCTTTGGCTCTATGTATTCTTTTAAAATATACCCCTGAACAAGCGCTCGAAAGATTATGCCCTGAGTACCCAGTTGGCGGGGATGTATATACCATTGAAGATACACAAGATATGTCCAGGATGAAGGAAAGTGGCATGACTTATAGTGAGGTGGCGAAATGTTACAACATTGAAAGAACCGGGGTGTATAGGCGAATTAAGAAACTGCAAGACCGTGAAGCGGCGGCTAAACTTGTTCCAGGAATGAAAGTGAGGTGCCGGTAAATGATTTGCGCTGATTTGACTCATCTGGAAATAATCATTGAGGAGTTGCGAAACACTCTAAACAGTTTATCGACTTCTCGCTCACGGACAAGTGAGGAAGTGCTAAAAATAAGTCAGGAACTGGATGAATACTTGATAGCCTATCAAAAAGCCCAAGTTCACGGTTATAACAACTAATAAAACCGGGTTCCAGGAGGAACGGTTTGTCTATCGTAAAGCGTATAAATACGAATACTTGGACATAACGGTAATAGATTTTAACTACCGGCAATTTAATCTTAACGAAATGAACGGACGAGAGTTTATTCATGGTGCACCAATAGGATTGCTGCCACTGGTACCGCTCATGCGGCATTCTGATTCCCCACAAGAGGTTCTTGAAACATGCTCGAGGCGAGTTGAAAGAGAAGTAGAATCGGAACAGGATCGTGCCAGTCTCTTTTTGGGCCTGGCTGTCATCAGCTCTCTTAAGCTGTCAAAGGAAATTATTATGAAGGTGATTGAGGTGAGTAAAATGAAGAAATCCCACCTCTCCCCAAAGACCCCGAGATTTTAAATAAATCTCGGGGTCTTTTTTGTAAAAGGAATACCATAGAATTTATGGGGTTTCAAATAAGTTCCAAATTATACTAGTTAACTTGGACATGCAAAAAAAAATATACATATCTGTAAAGGCAGGTGGTTATTAAATGCCATATACAGCAGAGTTTAAAACATCTAAAAAGGAAAAGAACAACCTAACCGTCTCGGTTAAAGTTATTCGCTCAGGGCATTCAGGACTCCGTGATGCATACCGCTTTTTAGCTAAAAAAATTATTGAGAAGGAGCAGGCGAAATGCGGGCAGCAACCTATGTCCGAGTAAGCACCGATGAACAGGCGCGGCATGGCTTTTCCCTGGCTGAACAAAGGGAAGCCTGCCGCGCCCGCGCAACTGTACTTGGGGCATCCAAAATAAATGAGTTCGCAGATGAGGGTGTTTCCGGAACAACACTAGACAGGCCTGGGCTAATACAACTACGAGAAACAGTTCAGGCCGGTGAAATTGACATTATAATTGTACGTGACCCGGACCGTCTCTCTCGCAAATTGGCCCATCAACTGCTTTTAACGGAGGATATTGAAAAAGCAGGGGTAAGATTAGAATTCCTGGACTTTACCTGGCAGGATACACCTGAAGGTCGACTATTTTATTCTATACGTGGTGCCATTGCAGAATTTGAACGGGAAAAAATACGCGATCGTATGGTGCGCGGCAAAACACAAAAAGCCCGCCAAGGAGGATTACCCATGGGTTTTTATGCTTATGGGTATACTCATGATACCGAAACGGGCCAGGCTAAAATAAAGGAAGCTGAGGCTGAAGTGGTAAAAAAAATCTTCAGCCTTTTTATTTCAACGGATATGGGGATTAATGGTGTGGCAAGATGGCTAAACGAGGAAGAGATTCCCACAAAAAAGGGACGTCCCCATTGGCACCGGCAAGTGGTACGCCAAATACTTCAGAATCCTGTTTATATAGGTGAATGGCACTACAAAGACATGGTAATTTCAGTTCCTTCTATTATACTTAAGGAAACATGGGATAAGGCCCAGGAAAAACTCAAAGAAGCCCGGCGGCTATGGGCCGGTAAACCACAAACACAATACCTTTTATCCGGCATAATTACTTGTTCTGACTGCGGGAATACCATGACAGGCTTATGCACTAAGTGGTGGGGGAATATGGTTAAGCGTTATACATGCAGAAAGAACTATCAGGGAGCAAAAAGCTCAGGGTGTCAGCCTAGTAAATCAATACCAACCGCTCCAATTGAAAATGCTGTATGGGAACAAGTCTGTTCCTGGCTGCAGGATCCTGATGCAATTATAGAAGAAGTAATGCAAATGTCACCAGGCGGTAATACCCTAAAAAAAGAATTAGAGCATGTCCAAAAACACCTAAAGGATGTAGAAAAAGGTCGGGAGTCGGTAATAGACACGATATCTTCAGGTCTGGTTGAATTAGATACTAAAATTAAAAACAAACTGGGACAGCTTAAACGGAGAAAAGAAAGGCTTAAGCAGCGCGAAAGGGAATTGACGACCTCTCTGCAGATAACTCAAGGAGCAACAGCAAGGGCTAGAGAATTGAAAAAAGTTGCAAAGGAGTTGTTAGCTCGCCTTGACAACCTGGAGTTTGATGAAAAAAAGGCACTTGTCCGTGCCTTAGTTTCTCAGATCATCGTATCAGGCCGTGGCATACAGGGAGGTAATGGCCTCCGAAATATAAACATTACTGTAATAGCCAGACTTCCAGAGATGGATGTAATGTCCGACATTTCCAGTAAATTACGCTAGCCTTTGTCAGTGAAATTTCATTTTCTATACACCGCGAAGCGTAGGTTGCCAGCCTGGTGGACTTGCCGGAATTAAATGTCTTTATTGCTTTAATTAATCCTATGGTTCCAATAGAGACCAAATCGTCAAATTCCTCACCCGATCCTTCGAATTTCTTTATAATGTGGACTACCAAGCGCAGATTCCTTTCAATTAATACTTCACGGGCTTTTTCATCGCCTTCCATTAACAGCTTAACATACTTTACTTCCTCTTCCTCCGAAAGAGGCTTTGGAAAGCTGTTATTTGCAATATAAGAGAACAATAACATTAACCCATGAATAAACGACGCTATAGCTAAGGTCCACAAACCAGGCAAAGAGCATTCCTCCTTTTTTCAAAACAATAGGTTCTACATTATATGGTTTGACAATGCATTCGGTGTCTGTCCGAAAGAAAATTGTTCTAGGTTCGGTAATGGGTAAATTTTCTATCGTCGCTTTTCAAAGCTCGCCTTCCTGTCGTATAATATTAAAAGTATGATACTATCAATTTGACTGAAATTATTTGGAGGGACAAAATGTCTTTAGAACTTTTTGGTTATAAAAGCATCAGGGAAAAAGTAGAGCAAGAAAAAAAGTGGCTCAAAAATGAATTTGCCGACTGTCCTGTTAAATACGACCCAGAGGCCGAGTGGATAGACAATGCCGTCATTTGCCGCCTATCGCTACTTAAAGCCTACTGTGACAAATTCGGTATATACCAAATACTAAATAAAGAGTTTAATGACTCCCTGGCCGAAGAGATAAACAAGTTAAAACTAGACCCCATCCTGGAAGTTGGAGCCGGCAGTGGCGAGCTCGCCCGGTCAATGCGTACCCGCGGAATCGATATCTATGCCGTCGACAACTTCACCCAACCACTGCCCCAAAGGGTGCTGGATAACCCGGACTTGCCTGAATCTTTGGATTGCGAGTCAGCAATAAGTAAATACCAACCAGAACTTATCATATGCAGCTGGATGCCTCCGGGTGAAGACTGGAGTCCGCAGTTTAGGGCCAATGAAACCGTTAAGTCTTATATCCTTGTAGGTGATATAGAACAGTGTGGAACTCGCCAAACATATAATGATTTTGCAGGATGGCAAAATTACGTACTTAAAGGGCCCAACAAGTGGTCTATGTGTCGTAGTGACAACGGCCTGGATTTTGATCATCCCGAAATTTGGTGGAGACACTCGCAAGTAATTATATATAAGCGGGAAGACTGATAATTTTACCTTGACTTTACTGATGGCAATATGTATAATAGTCTTTGCAGTTGAAAAAACACATTTGTCGGGGCGTAGCTCAGTTTGGCTAGAGCGCTACCTTGGGGTGGTAGAGGCCGCACGTTCAAGTCGTGTCGCTCCGACCAGTCTTTAACTTTAAATAAACCCGCAAGCCTTTCAATGAAAAGGCTTGCGGGTTTTTAATTTTTTGGGGAAGGTCCGGTAGATTAACACCTCATTCTCCTCGTTAATTAGGTCCAATTCTAAAGTCTTTCTGTATGCTTTTTTCCCGTGTTCATAACATAATCCATCATGGGTTTCTGCCATTATCGTGGTAAAGAGAGGGGTACGCTACATTTTTTATTCGACATATCTATTTAAAAAATAACAGGAAACGAAAGATTTTTGTGGAAATTAATTATCTCAAGTATAGCCATAACATCAATCCATATAATGTTCATGAGTGAGGAACACGTATGACGAAAATTAAAATAATCATAGCTGATGACCAGGTTCTCATGAGGGATGGTTTAAAGACCATTCTTGATCTGGAGGAGGATTTAGAAGTTATTTACACCACCGGCAACGGCCGGGAAGCTTATAAAATCACGGGAGAATTATTACCGGATGTGGTTTTACTAGATGTTCAAATGCCTAAAATGGACGGCGTAGAGTGTGTTAAATTAATTAAACGGGATTTTCCCCTTGTAAAGGTACTTATGCTGACTACTTTTAACCAGGAGGAATATATTATTAATGCTCTGGCTAACGGGGCAGATGGCTTTTTATTAAAAGACATGCGGGGTGAGAGGCTAATTGAAGCGGTTCGTCAGGGAGCCGGAGGGGATTTGATCTTGCCAGCAAAGGTGGCTGGTAAGCTTGCTTCCAGTTTGTCAAAAGTACTCACCGTGGAAGAGATGAGAAATGAAATTGCATATAGAGAACTTGATAAGGTCCATTTTTCAAACCGTGAGAAAGAAATTGCGGCTTTGATGGTAAAGGGTAGAAATAACCGCCAAATTGCCGAATATTTAAATCTTACCGAAGGAACGGTCAAAAACTATATCACTGTGATTTATGAGAAATTGGGGACCAATGATAGAAATATGGCCGTTTCCTACTTAAAAAAATATTTTAAAATCAGAAAAAATCAAGACTAAAGTAAAACTTTAGTCAGATGCAGTTTTTACCTGATAGTTAGTTTCACCGGGATAAACTTAGTGTAAGTCATGCATTTGCAGTTCTAAAATTAAGGTGGAGGAAAAAGAGTTTCCACCTAATTAAGAACTTGCTTCAAGGTGGGTATTTATGATTGTAAGTCAAGCATATCAATTACAGCAACAAATTTACCGAACCGAATATTCGGCTGCTTACCTGGCTTTAAAGAACGATGATTTAAAAACGGTTTTAATCAGGCTGCCCCTTGCCGGTAAGGACGCAGACCGGGCAAGAAGAGAAATCAAACGAGAATTGGAAATTATTAAAAAATTTGATTTCCCCGGGAAACTTGAGTTTCAAGAAATATATCTCAGTGACGGCACCTACCTTCTGGAAGTGAGCGCGGGTAAATTATTAACCTTGCGGAAACACTTGCAGCAAAGGAAATTGTCTCCGGAAGCATTTTTAGATATTGCCGTTGATCTTACTGATAATCTTTCCCGGTTGCATGATCAGGATATTATTCTGGGTTGTTGTTATCCCGAAAGTATATTTTTGGAGGATCAGGAAAACCGAGTAAAGTTCAGTGATTTTAGTCGGGCGGCAAAAATAGTAACAACCCGGACGGAAGATAAGCAAATATTTATTTTTACGAATAGTTTTCATGTTTTTTTATACCTTTCGCCGGAGCAAACGGGTTGTTTAAACGGGCCAGTGGACCGGCGTTCAGATCTATATTCCCTGGGTGTGCTTTTTTATGAAATGTTAACCGGTTGCCTGCCCGTTGAAGGCCGCACTCCGTTGGAATTATTTCATGCCCTGACTGCCGGAAAAGTTATTCCTCCCCGGCGGGTAAATGCACAGGTGCCGGAAGCTCTGTCTGTAATAGTTATGAAGCTCCTTTCTAGGGATCCCGATAACAGGTACCAGAGTTCTTACGGGTTGAAAAAGGATTTACAGCGCTGCTTGGATGAGTGGAAGAAGAAAAAAAGTATTTCCTGTTTTACGCCGGCCCGGCATGATATCCCGGTGGTATTGCGTGTTTCGGAAAAATATCATGGTAGGGAACAGGAACTGCAATCACTACAAAAAACATTGAAAAGAGTTGGTAGTTGCCGGAGTGAAATAATCATGCTTGCCGGTGAGGCGGGGATCGGAAAAACGAGGCTGGTACAGCAGTTTCAAGAACAGGTGCAAAACTCTCCCGGATTCTTTACGGTTGGAAAATTCAATACATTAAAAAGTGATGTTCCGTATGAACCTTTAGTTCAAGCTTTCCGGCAGCTGTTCGGGTGGATCATGAGCAGGAGCAGGGAAGATGTGATTACATGGAAAAAAAAGCTTCAAGAAAAACTTGGCACTGATATTTCTTATTTGGCGGAAATAATGCCGTATATTGAACAGCTCCTTGGAGAAAACACAGGGGGACGGTTCTCTCGTGTTCCTCTTCAGGAAACACGAGAGAACCGCCCCCCTGTGTTCAGCATGGAGATTGAGGAAAGTTTTCATTATGCATTTTACAGCTTGGTGCAGCTGTTTGCCAAAAAGAAAGAGCCTTTGGTTATTTTCCTAGATGACTTGCAGTGGGCGGATTCAGGAACCTTAAAGATTATAGAAACTCTTTTCACTAAGTTTGATGTGCAGCATTTCCTGCTGATAGGTGCCTACCGGCAGGAAGAGGTAGCGGAAGACCATCCTTTGAAGCAGTCTACAGCAAAAATAAATCAGTCAGGTATCAAGATGCAGACAATTAAATTGAAACCGGTTACCTTGCGGGAGCTTAGCGAACTGACCGCCGACAGTCTCGGTTGCAAAAGATCTGAAGCCGAACCTCTTGCACGCTTTTTTCTTGAAAAGACCGGGGGTAACCCTCTTTTCGTAAAAGAACTGGTACGATCCATGTTTAAAAATAAATTGATAACACATAACCCCGGTGGGGGTTGGCAGTGGGATCTTGACAAAATAAAGCATGCCGAGTTTGCCGGTGATCTAGTGAACTTTCTGGTTGAAAAAGTCCGGTTACTCCCACAATCGAGCCTGGATTTGCTCCGGTTTGCCGCCTGTATCGGCAATACATTTGACACTGACCTGTTGGCAAAAATCAGTAACCTGCCTTTTGCCCCCGTAGAAGAAAATTTGCTTCCCTGTATAAATGAAGGTTTAATTCAGAAAAGAGAAGAAGTCTATAATTTTGTCCATGACCGCATTCACCAGGCCGTATACCTGTTAGTTCCCGATGAAGAAAAACCCTCTATCCATTACCGCTTGGCTTATTTGATACTGGAAGACAAGAATGAGGAACAATTATGCACAAAAGCAAACCGTGCGGATTTGTTTAAGGCGGCCAACCATCTCAACTTAGGCATGGAAGTGACGATGAAACACGGGGATAAAGTCAGGGGTACCCAACTAAACCTGCTGGCAGCGAAAATGGCCAAACAGACGGCGGCTTTTTTCAGCGCCCTGCAATACCTCAAGACGGGATTGGCTTTACTAGATGAAAATTTACGGCACAGTCATTACAGGCTGCTGGTTGAGATAAATCTGGAATACCTCGAATGTTTGTACCTGTGCGATTATTATCTTGAAGGAGACAGGCTGTATCAAGAATTGATACAAACAGTCAAAGATAAACCGGACAGGGTTAAGTTACGCTCCGTTAAAGCCTTATATTATACTAAGAAAAATTTCGATTGGGAGGCAGTTCGGGTCGGGTTGGACGGACTACGGGAACTGGGATACAATATTCCCGAAAAGCCTTCAACGATCTATATTGGCAGGGAATTACTAAAAGTCAGATTGCTCTTGCAAAAAGTTGGTATCGATAGGGTTGAGGTTCTGGAGCCGGCATCCGATCCCGAAAAGAAAGCGGCAATGGATATTCTGATTATTCTTGGTCCCTGCGCGTATAATTTGGATGATGATTTTCTCTTTGCCGTTTCCCTGAAAGTCTGCGAGCTTTCCCTGCGCTACGGAAACTTTTCCAATTCATGTACGGGTTACATGATGCTGGCTATGGTTTATGTTGTGCAAATGAAAAACTTTAAATGGGGAGAGCCTCTGGGAAAGATTGCTATGCGGTTGGCTGAACGGAATGGGACGGATAACGATAAATGCACGGTAAATTTTTTGTACGGAGCTTTCTATCTTCCGTGGCTGGAGCATACCGGCCGGTCGGAAATATATCTTACCAGGGCCAAAGAATATGGCCTGGCTGCAAGTGACCTGACTTTTGCCGGCTATGCTCTAATTTTCGAGGTAATTTCCATGCATTTCAGGGGAGTGCCACTGCAGGAACTGGATGATCGTATAGATAATAACATGCAGTATTCTTCTCGTATCAACGACCCCTGTTATGTACATACCCTCATGGTATACAAGCAGCTTGTACGGAATTTACAGGGTTTAACCTCGGAGGCGGGTAGTTTTAATGATAACTCAATTAGTGAAAAAGATTTTCTAATTAGCTTTCGCGGGATGGAAGTCAGGGAGCGTGATAAGTTTGATTATTATCTTTTAAAAGGCCAGGTTGACTATCTTTTGGGCTGCTATAACAGGGCGTTATCTTCATTAAAAGAAGCGGATCTGCTGGCGAAACTCTACTTTGGGGAAATTTACCTTGCTGATTTGGATTTTTATTATTGTCTTACGATTCTGGCCCGGTACCACCGGTTCGCTTTCAAGGAAAAGGTGCGCTATCGGCTGCAGCTTTTGAAAAAGTATCGCAGGTTGCGGGGGTGGGCGCGGCGCTGTGCTGCCAATTTCGAACATAAATATCTCTTGATTGCGGCAGAAACTGCCCGGGTGAAAGGAAAGGATACAAAGGCTTTCTATCTTTACGAGCAAGCCATCAGCTCGGCGAAAAGGGACCACTACTTCCAAAACGCGGCTATAGCCTGTGAGTGTGCTGCCGGGTTCTGTTTTTCCCGTGATCTTACCGGGACGGGTAAAAAATACTTACATGATGCCCTGGAAGGTTATAGAGGCTGGGGTGCGACTATAAAAGTGCGGCAATTGGAAGAACAATATCCCTGGTTGGTCAAGGACGAAAATCGGCAAGATCCGGCTGCCGTAGAGGCTGCATCTGCAATGGATGAAGCACAAAATTTGACCCAAATGGTGGATGTAGAGGCAATTTTCCGGGCTACCCGGATTCTTTCACGAGAGGTTGTGCTGGAAGACCTTTTAGAAAAAATGATGGAAATAGTATTGCAGAATGCCGGGGCAGAGCGAGGCGCCCTGCTTTTCAAAGAAGATGAGGGGCTATATGTAAAAGCTGCGGCTGAGATCGAAGCAAAGCAAAAAAGGATTACAGCTTTACAGTCCGTTCCCCTCGAGAAGTCCGAACAGTTACCCCGGTCGGTTGTAAACTATGTGGCCAGGAGCGCTGAAATTATTGTCCTGGATCATGCTGCCCGGAAGGGAATGTTTGCGGATGACCCTTATATCATGGACAGGAAACCGGCTTCCGTCCTTTGCCTGCCCATGATTCAACAAAACAAGGTTGCGGGAGTACTTTATATGGAAAACAGCGGGACGGCGGGTTGTTTTGATTCCGCCCGGGTGGAAACTTTGAGACTGCTTTCCGCCCAGATGGCCGTTTCTATGGAAAATGCCGGACTTTACAAGCAGTTGCAACGGTTAAACGTAACTCTGGAAGACAAGGTGGAGGAAAGGACGGCGGAACTGGCAGAGTTTCAAAAGGAAACTGCCGAAGCCCTCATGGAGCAGTCCAGGTTGCAGGAGAGAAACCGCATTGCCAGGGAGATTCATGACACGGTAGGTCATACCCTGACTTCGGTTTTGATTCAAATTGAAGCGGGAAAAAGACTTTTGGCGAAAAGCAGCGATTTAGCCCTGGAGAAACTGGAGCTATCTTTGAACCAGGTTAGAAAAGGATTGAATGAAGTCCGCAAGTCCGTTCGCCTGTTGGGGGAAAGCGGATCACAAGATGAGATGCTGCACATTGAAGAATTTCTTCAGGAGATTATGAAGAATACGGGTATTTCCGTAAAATATCATATTTCCGAAGAGCTAAAATTAAATCCCGCCCAGAGACATGTTATTTACCGGGCGTTGCAGGAGGGTATAACCAACGGTGTCCGGCACGGGGGCAGCAGGTCATTTGAATTCAGTATTACAGAAAATAATGATGCGCTTAAATTTATTTTAAAGGATTTTGGCAAAGGTACGGACGAGGTGAGATTCGGTTTTGGTTTAAAATCAATGCAAGAGCGGGTGCGGGAGTGGGACGGTGCTCTTGAAGTCCATTCACAAGCGGGCGAAGGTTGGAGTATCATAATTACCGTTCCGCTCTCGAAAAACAACTAATTATCTAAATCATTACAAGTCATATGACCGCAGTAACTGGTCATGTGACTTGTTTTTTGTTTATAGTATGAATAATCCAAGAATGGAGGTGTATTATGTCGAAAAATGAATTTTATACTTTTCTTTTTTTCCTGGCAATATGTGTAATGGTTGTTCTGCCGGCAAGCGGGATTGCCGAAGGGGATATGATTAAAAATGATTCCCAACCCAGTTCCTGGGCGGAGGAGACCGTTAACAAGGCTAAAAACTACAATTTAACTACACCCAAAACAACGAGCGGTTACCAGGGGTATATTACCCGTGAAGAATTTTGTGAACTGGTGGTAAAGCTCTATAACGCAACATATTTCCAACCGGCCGAGCCTGCCTCACCGAACCCGTTCAACGATACTGCAAATCCGGAGATTCTCAAGGCTTACAATTTAAACATAGTCAACGGTTACGGGGGAGGGAGGTTTGCACCTGATGAAAAGATAACCAGAGAGCAACTGGCGTGCATGTTCTATAATTACCTGACCATCGGTTTTGAATACCAGGGTAACCCTCCTGAACTGGGGTTTGAAGACAGGAATGAGGTTTCAGTCTGGGCGGAAAAAGCCGTGAAGGTCATGGTGGATACGGATATTATCGGTGGTGTAGGTAATAACAGGCTGGACCCCCAGGGATATGCTACCAGGGAACAAGCGATTGTTCTGGTGGTGAGGTTTTATGAGATGGTCCCAAAGGTAAACGGCGTGTCGCAGTCTGAAGTACCAGACAATAACCCCCCGGAACAAACACAGGCCAATGAATTGGAACAAAGGAGCAAAGAGGAGATTATTACAAAATGGGAATCACTGCAACCCGCTAATTTTAGCAAGCCGTTTGAAAAACTTCCGTCCGTCAGCGCTCCTTATGCTGCCGGAAAGCTCACCGACGGGTATCTCAAATATACTCTGGATACTGTGAACTTTATCCGTTATCTTGCCGGACTGCCGGCTGATCTTACGCTTGATACGTCTCTTAATCAAAAAGCACAGTATGCAGCAGTCCTGGAGGCTGCAGTCGGTTAAAGGACAGGAATACTTTAATGTTAAGAATATCAACTATGGTGTCAAGTACATTATCGTTTTTTCCACCGGCCTAAAAGAAATTCAAGAAGGTGAAGAATTTGAGGTTCATATTACCGGTCTCAAGTCAAAGGACGGTCAACCTGCGGAGATAGCATATACTACCAAATTTTTTGAAATTGAATGAAGATGTAAATGAGGAGACGGAAGTCATGAAAAAAATCAGGGTAATGATTGCCGACGGTGATCACCAGGTGAGGGACGGTTTGCAGACGGTCCTGGACCTGGAAGAGGATATTGAGGTGATAGGCAGCGCCGGTGACGGTCGGGAAGCGCTGAAAATGACCGAGCTTCTTATGCCGGACGTGGTTTTATTAGATCTTTGTCTGCCGGTCATGGGAGGAGCAGCTGTTGTTAAAATGATCAAGGAAAAATCCCCGCAGTCAAAAGTCATCATGCTGACCGTCTTTGATGATCGGGACCACATTGCCAATGCCATGGCTGGTGGGACTGACAGGCTGCTGTTAAAGGATATACGGATTGACCGGCTGGTTGATACGCTGCGAACAATTGGGCGGGGCAAAAAATACTAAGTTAAAATCTTATATACGAGGGGAGGAAGAAGATGAAAAAAATAATAATTACGTCTTTACTGCTTGTAGGAATCTTGTTATTCGGCGGAATTGCCGAAGCAAATCAGGAAATTCCCGTGTATATCAATGGTCAGGTTAAGAGTTTTAACCCGGCCCCGCAAATTATGTCCGGAAACACACTGGTTCCCATGCGTGCCTTTTTTGAAGCACTCGGGGCGGAGGTGAAATGGGAAGGCAGTACCCGTACGGTTACCGGAATCAGGGGTGATACCGAAGTAGTATTGCAAATCGATAATAAAACTGCTTATGTAAATGATGTTGGTCGCAGTCTTTCCGTACCGGCACAATTATTAAATGACAGCACATTTATTCCGCTGCGCATTGTAGGAGAAGCGCTCGGGGATAAGGTAGTCTGGAACGGTGAAACGGGTTCCATCCATATTACATCGAATACAACTGGTTCGGATGATCCGGTTGAACAGGAAGCCGGTTCCCAAAAGCCGTATACTTTTATGGTATATTTCAACGGTACCGATTTGGAAAGCGGCGGTGGTTTCGCAACAATGGACCTTGCGGAAATGGCGCAGGTCGGTTCAAACGAAAACCTCAATTTTATCATTGAAACAGGCGGTACAAGCAAGTGGCAAAATGAATATATAGCCGGGGGACAATCCCAGAGATGGCTAGTCAAGAATAACGCCCTGGAAAAGTTGCTGGATCTGGGAAATAAAAATATCGGTAATCCCGACACGTTACAAGACTTTATAACATGGACCGTACGGAACTATCCTGCAGAGAAATACGTCCTCAGTTTTTGGAATCATGGCGGAGGATCGGTATCTGGTTTTGGAGTGGATGAGGTAAATAACTATGACGGTCTGAAATTAGCTGAAATCGAAGAAGCACTGGCAGGGGCTTATGAAGAAACGGGAGCCGAGTTTGAACTAATAGGATTCGATGCCTGCCTGATGGCCACTCTGGAAACTGCTTCCGTTGTAGCTCCCTACGGAAAATATTTTGTTGCTTCGGAGGAACTGGAACCGGGACACGGCTGGTATTATACACCCATCCTGGAAGCTATAAAACAAAACCCCAATATTACCGGTGACGACTTGGGAAGAGTTATAGCCGACGGGTTCGCCTTACAGGCGCAAGAATGGGGAACGGGGCAAGATATTACCCTGTCAGTTACGGATTTGAGTAAGATAGGCAATGTCAAAGCTGCTTTGGAAGAATTAGTTGCGGAAGCATCTCCTAATGTGGGGGATCTGCAAACTTTTAATCTGATTTCTTCCGGTGCCAGTAAAGCTGAATCTTACGGAGGAAATACCGCACAGGAAGGTTTTACCGATTTAATCGACCTCGCCGATTTTGCGAAATATTTGAAAGGCGGATATCCTGAGGCCGATAAACTCATCGCTGCCGTTAATGATGCGGTAGTGTACAAAATAAACGGCCCCACAAAATCTTACAGTAACGGTCTTTCAATCTATTTACCGTACAGGGATAAGGCAAATTTCGCCAATAATCTCGCTATCTATGATAGTATTGATTTTTCACCGGTTTATGAGAGTTTTGTAAGATCCTTTACGGCAAGAATAAACGGCGATAATAGGTCCGTTGCTTTGAAAGAGGATACTAGCCAGACTGAAGAGGGTTCCTTCCAAATTGTTATTGATGAAGAGGACAGGGAAAATATTGCTCACATTTACTTTGTACTGGGTAAGTACCTTGAAGGTTATGATGATGATGTCATATTAGATCTCGGTATGGACAGTGATTTAGAATATAATCCCGAAACAGGAATTGCAACCGATAACTTTTATGGCTGGTGGGTAGCCTTGAACGGTAATCTTGTATCCCTGGATATATATAGAGAGAAGGAAGATTACAATCTCTATTCAATCCCGGCTCTCTTAAACGGAGAAGAAGTAAGTATCAAAGCAGCGTGGATCTGGGATGAAGATTTCGAATCCGGCGGTTACTATGAAGTGTACGGAGCCTGGAAGGGTATTGATGAAGAAACCGGCATGGCTGATAGAAACCTGATAGAAATAAAACCGGGAAACAGAATAACGCCAATTTTCAGGTGTTATAACTTAAGTACAGACGAAACGCAATACATTGAAGGAGAAGAGTTTGTCCTGGAAGAAGAAATTCAGCTTCATGATTTTGAACTCCCCCTGGGAGATTACCTCTATGGTTTCTACCTTGTAGATTATGCTCAAAACGGAAGTTATGCCGATTTTGCAGTGATCGAACTCGCTGAATAGAAAGAAAAGGTTTTTATTTTAAGAGAGGAGGATAAAATACCATGAAGAAGATTTTTCTATTGGTAATACTTGTTTGTCTGCTTGCTGTTTTTTCGACAGGTTGCGGTGAGACATATGATATCCAAAGTGATACTGAATTTCATACAGCACTTGATCAAGCAATTGAACAGAGTTTGAGAGGGGGGGATATTGAAGCTATTTTCAACAATTTGTTTGAGAATTTTTCTGACCGCTACTCTGCAGAAGAAATGGACGAGTTTGCTGAAACAAGATATACAGTGATTGAAAAGGGACTTTTAGCAAAAAAGAATGAATTAGAGCAAAAGGTTATGGAATATGAATCAAAAGAAGATGAATACGAAAAAAAATTAGATAGTATTACAGATAAAGCAGTGTATGAAAGCCTGCTAGAAAAAAACGAAAAAGCAGATAAACGGTACAAAGAGCTAAATGAAGAATTAGAAAAAACCACAGATGTATACCGCATGATTGAAATACAAGAAGAAATAGTGGTTCTATACAAAGATTTCATAGGTGAACTGGAAAAGGCAACTAAGTGAACTCGTTCAGCTAAAGCTGAATATCGGGGCTTAAGAGGAAAGGGGACACACCTCCTGCAGTAAAAAGAGGAACTCCCACTTATAGAAGGGAGTCTTAGAAATCAGATAAACCAGTTAGTTGTGAAGCTTCAGACTCGCCTGGTCTTACACACATAGAGGGATAGTCAGTTTAGTTTTACTTAAACTGACGTCCCTCTGTTTCCTTTAGTCTACCTTTTAAATGACACCTTCCATAAATACCTGTTATACTATAAAAGGACTATACCCGATAAGAGAATAGGGTTTATAAAACAAAAAAAGGGTGGAGTAATATTAGAACTTTATTAGCAAGTTTACTTGTTATTATATTAGGCTTAGCCGGATGCACGGACCAGAATAGCACCGTCAGTGAACAAAAAGTTTCTGAACAAATTAAGGCAAGAGAGTTCAGTAAAACGCCCTCTCCGGTTCAAGTTAAAATAACCGCGGTTGGAGACATAATGGTTCATAACACTCAATTCTATTCCGCTTATGTAGGTGGAAAGGAACAGTATGATTTCAAACCTGTTTTTGAGCCTATCAAAAAACATATTGAGTCTTCCGACTTTGCAATGGCTAACCTCGAGACTACACTTTCGGGTAAGGATATGAAATATTCAAACTACCCAAGGTTCAATAGTCCTGAACAAATAGCGAATGCACTTAAGCACACAGGGTTTGACATGGTAACCACGGCAAACAATCATGCAATGGACAGAGGTAGCTATGGCGTTATAAAAACCATAGAAAACCTAAGTAAATCCGGTTTGTTGCACACCGGGACAGCTAGAAACAGCGAAGAAAGAGACCAGGTGCTGGTTGAAAAGATTAATGGAATTAAAATTGCCTTTTTTGCTTATACATATGGAACCAATGGCATACCTCTACCGGAGGGTAAGGAATATCTAGTAAACCTAATAAATAAGGACCGCATGCTTGCCGATATCAATAAAGCCAAGAGTAAGAATGTAGATATTATTATAACAAGACTACATTTCGGGAATGAATATTGCAGGTCTCCGGGTAAAAAACAGAAGGAATTAGTTGGTTACTTAGTCTCTCATGGGGTAGATATTGTATTTGGTGGTCACCCCCATGTTTTGCAGCCCATGGAGACAATTGAGTTAAATGGTAGAACAGGTTTTGTTATTTACTCTCTGGGCAACTTTGTATCGGATCAAAGAAAAAGGTACAGGGACAGTGGAATCATTTTAAATCTTTTTTTAGAGAAAAACTTTCAGTCTGGTAAAACAATAATTAAGGATGTAAATTTCATACCTACTTGGGTTGATAAATCTTATATTGGTAGCAAATTAAATTATAGAGTTTTACCGGTAAAGGAGGCCATAAAGAATTATGAAACCGGCAAAGACAATTTATTATCAAAAAACGACTATTTTAAACTTAAAAGGACACTGCAAGATGTTACTGCCCATTTAGGAGAACCGCTTTAATTATCTATAATACTTAATTCAGTATTTATCAAAGTGAGGGTACAACATGGTCGATTACCTAATGCGTTCCAATATAACAAATTTACACAAACCCGGTAAAATTATCGAAGTCGATGTGGCCGGTTCTTCCTTTAAAATTTTAATAACCCCACTAATAGAAGGGACCATCGCAGGTGCCACAGAAGAGTATTCACTGGTTACTCTTTTACAAAAACCGTGGTATTCGTACCCTTTTAGAATTCCTTTACCAGAATATATGGATGATGATTATATTTTGGAAAAGCTATTTTGCCAAGACAGATCCAAGGTGGAAGAGGCAAAAAAGCTTTGTTACTTGTTAAAGAAGATTAAGCTTTAACATAATGAGAAATGCTGTCCATCATGGCAAATCATGTTTAAAACTATAATAATTAAAGCAGAGGTGGTTTAACTTGGCTAAGAATAGTAAGCAGGAAGTTACACTAACTCCTTCCGGGCATGAAGCTGACAAAGAACTGGGACGGGTGCCTATTAAAGTTTCCCCATCGTTACAGGCATTAATTGCTAATCAAATAGATTTAATAGATATGCTCGAAGGAAAGACAGAACAAAGCTCTATCTTCGTGGAGCAGCATAAAGTTGAGATGTCAAAGGTCGAAGAAGAAATAGCCGGCGCCTTTTCAAGCTACGTCAAGAAAAAAGAACAGGCGAAAGAGCGGCGATTGCAAAAAAAGAAGGAACAGGAAGAGGCGGCAATTTCAGAAGAAGAGTTCGTTCCGTCTACTGACGAGGGAATAGTTTCATCATTCCGCGCGGAGGAAAATGTAAATACATTCTCACCTGAAAAAGCATCCTCAGCATCATCGTCCGTCCATACCCCGGACCGGGAAACCGGTGAAATTGAAAAGGAACGGCTAGACAGCCAAGAAGCTAACTTTGACTTTAGTATGATAACGGGAAATACCGGGTCTGGCAATGCGACTTCGGGTTTGCCCTCAGCAAAATACATAAATAAAACTGAACCACGGCCAGCAGAAAAAAGCTCTGAAGTAGATATCAGGAGGGTAGCTATTGGGGCTTCGATAAACGCCCTCAAAAAGCTACTTAATCGTGAACTCACCGAGCAAGAAATAGTTTCCATTGAGGCCCAGGTGGATTCCTATCTGGAATAGTATACAACTCATTTCAAGTTAAAATACCAGGCAATATCCTTTGTACCGTCATGCAATAGAAGATAATACTCTTCCACGTCCATTTTAACCTTAAACAATAGATAAAGCACTGTCATGTTCTTGGGGACTGTATCTTTCGAAATGCGGGTTGCTTGGGCAATGTATTCTTCCTTGACTTCCAAGGGGAGATATTTTATTCCCCTTGCATCTATCAACTCAAAATCTTTTATGCCTGGCGTAAAACTATCAGTAAAAACCGGGATTACCAAAAAAACTTTTCCGGCTTCAACCATAACACGATTATTATTACCGATAACTAAATCCTCAATTAATATGGTACGGCCGGAAAGACCGGCTTTTATTCTACCGTTTTGCGCAGCGACCATTTGGCCTGACAATTTGTATGACTTGGGTAGAGAGGTCTTGGGGATAGGAACATCTGTGTTCCCTTGTGTCAACAACCAATAAAAAATGAAAAATAAGCCTGGTCCAATAAAAAGCATTACCATCCATTTGCGCATTAATATTCCCCTCCAATATACCGTTCAAGTAAACATACCCGCTGAATACCGCGAATGTCAAGCCTGCAAAAATATTTAGCATAATTTATTTAGTACAGTGCCAAACTATAGTTGCCATAATATAGCTGGAGGTGTTTTTCCAATGAAAATGGAAGTAGACCAGGATCTTTGTATTAGCTGCGGGGCCTGCGTGGATACTTGTCCGGAAGTTTTTGACTGGAACGACCAAGAAAAGGCCCATGCAACTGTGGATGATATTCCAAGCAATCTTGAAGATCAGGCTCAAGAAGCGATGGAAAGCTGTCCTACCGACGCTATTTCTGAGGACTGATAAGCATATGGATAATAAAGAAAAGGAACAAAAATTAAACATCAATGCCAACTCGTCGGGATTTCTGGAAATGGCCGAATATTTTAATAAGGTGGAAGAGGTGCGATCCCAAAATAAGAAAACAAAAAAAGATAAAGATCAGCGGGTACGGTGATGAAAACCGTACCCGCTTTATCTTTATACAAAAAATTTATCATTTAATTGCTGGTCTTCAGGGATCAAAAACGTTAAAATGTTTAAAAGACATCCTTTATTTGGAGGAACATATACCTACTATGCGACATTTTTGGTTCTTATTACTGGCATGCTTTATCTCCATTTTGATATGCCAGCCGGCAGCGGCCAATAATTATAATGTTCCCGCCCCTGTGGCACCGTCCGGTGGCGTTTCCGCGCCGGTTACACCTGTATATCAAGACCAAGCCGGCCGGGTTGTCATTATCATAGCGGACCGGACAAGTATTGATGACTGGGCAAATACAGACTTACCCAACTTGCAATCGCTGGCCGAGAATTACACAGTTGGCCTAATGAACTGTAGAACCAGCGGCAGAGACATTCCTGCGAATACGCATTTGACCATCGGTTCTGGCGTTCCGCTGCTCGCTCCAGGAACGGCAGATTCTGCATTTACCGCCCAAAGCATACTTCAAGGAGGGCTGGCCCGGGATATTTACAAGCAAAGAACAGGAAAATTACCTCCGGCAGACTCCATTGTGCACATTGACATCGCCAAAATAGTTTATTCAAATAATGATTCTCCTTACGCTATAGAACCCGGTACTCTAGGTAAAAAACTAAACCAGGCCGGAATCAAAGCAGCAGTTCTCGGAAACTCCGACAGTATTGCAGGACTGAAGCGCCAGGCTACTCTTCTGGCCATGGATAACAAAGGAATTGTAGACACCGGGATGATCGGCGGCGGTGCACTTCTAGATGACAAGGCTTTCCCCGGGGGGTACAGAACAAACTATGTAAACATTCTCAACCAATTCACATCATTACCCCAGGATGTTCGCCTCGTAGTTATTGATATAGGCGACCTTTCCCGCATTGAGGATGCAGGAAATATGATCTTTGATTCTTTGATACCGGGGCTAAGAGAAAAATCAATGCTGCGGATGGACAAATTTATAGGCCAACTGATTCAACACCTTAACCTGAAGCGGGACCTATTAACAATTATTTCACCCACACCCGGTGGAAATACGGTTAAAGGCAATAACCTGCTAACTCCGGTTATTCTGGCTGGTAACGGCATAAACGACGGTCTTATTATTTCTCCAACAACAAAGCGCCCCGGTATCATGCGAAACACTGACCTAATGCCTACAATTCTGGAGTTTATGGACATTGACGCTCCGTCCGGCATAACAGGTCAGGCCGTCCAAATTATGCCAGTTGGATATTCATTGTCGGCCCTTGCCGGTTTGCAAGAACAACTGGTTTTAACTTATGACTGGCGAAGGCCAATTTTACAAACCTATGTATCTATTCAACTGATCTTACTGGGAGCATCCCTAATATTCATCTTTTGGAAAAAGTCTTTGGCATTAAGTATCTTAAAGCCGGTAATGTTAGCAGTTATATCTTTCCCGGTTGCCACACTGCTACTGTCCTTGTTTCCAACACCGTCACCCTTTTTTCTAATTGCTTTGCTACTGGCAATTATTTCGATTCTTATGGTTATCGCTGTACAATTGGGGCGTTTAGGGAACCTAATGCCTTTTATCTTTATAACTGGTTTGACCAGCATATTAATCTTAATTGATCTTCTGATAGGAGCTCCTTTACAAAAAACATCTTTACTCGGGTATGACCCCATTATGGGTGCAAGGTTCTACGGATTGGGCAACGAGTATATGGGAATTCTAATCGGGTCTACACTAATCGCTACCACATCTTTGTTTACCCAGTTTGCCAAGTATAGACGTTCACTGCTGGTTGCAGTATGCCTGTATTTTATACTTGCCGCATATGTAATTGCTGCACCACACTTTGGTACAAACGTAGGCGGCACCATAGCGT
Organism: Bacillota bacterium; assembly: GCA_009711705.1. Classification (GTDB taxonomy): domain Bacteria; phylum Bacillota; class Desulfotomaculia; order Desulfotomaculales; family VENG01; genus VENG01. The sequence continues at coordinate 15,268 of VENG01000019.1, read as the reverse complement.
CGGTAGGCGCCTTTTTGGTAACTGCCCTTCTGCTGATGAATGTAAAAATTACCCTGCGTTCAATCCTTCTGGTTTGTTTAGGAGTAGTACTAGTAGTACTTGGTTTTATCTTATATGACTTCAGTAGACCCGTTGCCATGCAATCGCATATAGGCCGCACTGCAACCCTTATCCTTTCCGGTGGAGCAGATGAAATTATTAATATTATTTCACGGAAAGTATCTATGAATATTAAATTAATACGTTATACCATTTGGAGCCGGGTTTTCCTGGCCAGCCTGGGTTGCCTCGCCCTGCTTTTCTATCGACCCAGTGGTATCATGCAATTGATCCGTCAAAAGCACCCTCTTTTGTACAAAGGCTTGGCCGGAGTACTTGTCGGGAGCATTTTAGCTTTTGTGTTTAACGATTCCGGTGTAGTCGCCGCGGCAACCGCTATGATCTTTGTAGTATATCCCCTGATATACTTGGTACTTCAAAACATTTCTGCGAAGGAAGGATAATATGTTAATCGGAAGGTTCAGCTTCAATGGTAAGCGGTTTTACGGAAACTTAGACCCTAATGAGCAAAAAATCTACGAATTAAAAACTCCACATGATTTACAAAGCTTGACAGGAAAGTTCTTTTTACCGGAAGAAATTCAAATAATGCCCCCATGCCTGCCTACAAAAGTGATTTGCGTGGGGTTAAATTACCGTGACCACGCCGAAGAATTCTCAGTGCCCGTTCCTGAAGAACCCGTACTCTTTTTAAAGCCCCCCTCGGCAATAACCGGCCATAAAATGCCGGTAGTATACCCTGCCACGAGTAAACAGGTTGATTACGAGGCCGAATTAGCAGTTGTAATAGGCAAAATTGCAAAAAACATACCCGTTAAAAAAACCCCAGAGCATATTTTGGGTTTAACCTGTGCCAACGATATTACCGCTAGAGACTTACAGACAAAAGACGGGCAGTGGACCAGAGCTAAATCCTTTGACACTTTTTCACCATTGGGGCCGTACATTAATACTGAATTAGATCCTTCAAACCTGCATATCAACCTACAAGTTAACGGTGAAGTACGACAAAAATCCAATACGGAAAACCTCATATTCAGCGTTTACGAACTGGTGAGTTTTATTTCGCATATAATGACATTATTACCGGGTGACGTTATTCTTACCGGTACACCTTCGGGGGTAGGACCGCTACATGTGGGAGATGAAGTAACCGTGTTTGTTGAAGGAATAGGCGCTTTAAACAACCATGTAATTGCATGAATTATGATGAATATGCTCATAATACAGAGTTATATTGTCTTCATCTACTCTAATCAGCTAAAGTCAAATGTTTTATTGACAATCTTAGAGATTGTGTTAAAATTGACGTTGATTGGAATCGGCCAATCTATTTTAAACAGGGGGGATACTATTCCCAATAATTAAAAAAAGGGGGAGATACCTAATATGAAAAATTTGGGCCGCCATGTTTTAGCTGAAATTTATGGATGTGACTTCGATATACTGAATAACATCCAGAAAGTGGAACGCATTATGATTAACGCTGCGCTTGAAGCCGGCGCCGAAGTAAGAGAATTTGTCTTCCATAAATTCAGCCCGCAAGGAATAAGCGGTGTGGTGGTTATTTCCGAATCCCACCTGGCCATTCACACGTGGCCCGAGCTTGGGTATGCTGCAGTAGACGTATTTACTTGCGGTGATAAGGTGGATCCCTGGGACGCTTGTAATTATCTCACAGAACATTTTGATGCCAAGCAGATTTCTGCCACGGAATCTAAACGAGGAATTCCGAATGAAGCTGAGCAGAAGTCAGTAGTTAATATGTAGGGGGGATATTTATCTTTAGTGAGATAGGGAAAGGTTAGCATGGCCTTGCAATGGAACTAAGCAATTGCAAGGCCATTGCTTTTTTTATGCCTCCCAGAAGGAAATCCATTTAATATCCCGAATATAATTAAGGTTAAAACGATGGGAGGGCAAGGAAAAATGTCGATATTTAAACCAATTACTAAAGAGCTGGAAGCAGTTAATGCTATGTTGCAAAAAGAATACATAATAAAAGCCGGCCACCTGAACTCTTATGCCCACCTGGAAACTACTTCCCTTAATTCAATAATCCGTCCTGCCACGGTAATCCTGTCCGGCAGGCTCTTTAATTATATAAGTAACCAGGTCATCGCACTGGCTGCTGTAGTGCAATTCATCTACATGGCGTCTAGTATTCATTTCCGAATCAACGAGGACCAGAAAGAAGACAAAGGCCCTAAAGACGGAAGTCAATTTCCGGTGCTGGTAGGGGACTATTTATACGGAAAATTTTTCACTTCACTTTGTAACGCGGAACTAGCAAAATATCTTGGTCCCTTATCGCAAGTGATATGCTCAATACACGAAGGGGGCATATTAAGGCGGAAAGCCTCGAACCCCTATAGTAATGAAAATAGTAATGAAAATAAAATAATCTCTCTACAGCAAGAAATTACATACAAGGAAACAGGTACCCTCTTTGAAACCGGCTGCAGAATATCTTCAGAGCTAGCCGGCACCAGTACTGAGGATCAATTAAACGTTCAGGAATTTGCCCGGGAACTTGGTACGGCTTACGGGTTAATCGAAAACAGAGTTGATGTAAACAATATAGTATTACACTTAGAAAAGGCTGGCATTTCATTAAAAAAACTTCCCCAAAATAAGTACCACCAAATATTACGAAACCTTTTAGATCAGTTGCAAAAAGATATGCCCAGCATAGTCAAACAAAACGCAATTGGCAGCTGAAAGGAGCAAAAAGTAAATGGAAATCCCGCCCCAATACAGAAACAAGGAACAATATGTCCATGCTATTTTCTCTTCTATTGCCCACCGTTATGACCTCCTTAACACTACTTTGAGCCTAAACAGGGATAAGTATTGGAGGCGTTTTGCGGTTGAAAAAACCGGGCTCACCGCAGGAGGATCAGCCCTTGATATCTGCTGTGGGACAGGCATGTTAACTATGGAACTGGCAAAGACAGGTGGTTCCAAGGGAACAATAGTTGGACTGGACTTTTGCGAAAACATGTTAGCTAAAGCCCATGAGAATATATCAAAATTTCCTTTAAGGAATTGTATTGAATTAGTTCAGGGTAATGCCATCCAGTTGCCTTTTGCAGATAACACCTTCGACTGTGCCACCATTGGATTTGCGTTACGCAACGTACCCGATGTAGAAAAGACTATCAATGAAATGAGAAGGGTAGTCAAACCAGGAGGAAAAGTTGTATCTCTCGAACTTTCAAAACCAAGTGTACCGGTTTTTAAACAGGTTTATTATTTGTATTTTAATCGTTTAGTACCGCTGTTGGGGAAAATAGGCATTGGCCAGAACGGGCCTTATAGTTACCTTCCCAATTCCGTTAAGATATTCCCTCACCAAAAAGAAATCAGAAATCTTTTTGCCCGGCTCCAATTGTTGGACGCTGTTTACTTCGAACTTACCGGTGGGATTGCCACTGTTCACGTGGGAACAAAGCCAACGAACCAATAATAAGGAAAGAAGGTACTTCCATTGGCACACAAAGATCTACGCGATTTCATTGCAGCTTTAGAGAAACAAAATTTGTTAAGGCGTATAAAGGTGGAAGTAGATCCCAAATTCGAAATTACGGAAATTACGGACCGGGTAAGCAAGTCCGGTGGTCCTGCTCTCCTTTTTGAAAACGTTAAGGGATATGACATGCCCGTGCTGACCAACGCTTTCGGCTCAATGAAAAGTATGGCCATGGCCTTAAACGTAAACCACCTGGACGAAATCGGCACAGACTTAATGAGCTATCTACAGCCACCGGAAATGCCCTCGTCTTTTATGGATAAATTAAAAGCACTGCCTAAATTAGCACAAATCTCTTCCTTTATGCCCAAAGTTGTTAAAAGCGGGCCATGCAAGGAAGTAGTTATTACGGATAACCCTTCATTAGATAAATTGCCTGTACTGACTTGCTGGCCGATGGATGGAGGGCCATTCGTAACACTACCGCTGGTTTTTACAAAGGATCCGGAAACAGGGCACCGTAATGTAGGTATGTACAGAATGCAGATTTTTGACAGCTGCACCACAGGGATGCACTGGCATATACACAAAGGGGCCGCTGAGCATTACAGAAAAATAGGAGAAAAGATGCCGGTAGCTGTAGCCATAGGAGGCGATCCGGCCAGCATTTACTCGGCAACGGCACCTCTGCCACCTGGAATTGACGAGATTTTGTTTGCCGGTTTTCTCCGCAAAGAGCCGGTGGAAATGGTAAAATGTGAAACCGTTGACATGGAAGTGCCGGCTCACTCCGAAATAGTTTTAGAAGGATATGTAGATCCTGATGAAACTCGATTAGAGGGCCCTTTTGGTGACCATACCGGCTATTATTCACTTGCGGACCAATATCCCGTTTTCCATTTGACCTGCATTACGCACCGCAAAAAGCCTATCTACCCAGCTACAATTGTAGGGCGCCCACCCATGGAAGATGCATACATGGGTAAGGCTACCGAACGTATTTTTTTACCGCTGATGCAATTGCAGCTCCCCGAGGTCAAGGACATCAACATGCCTCCGGAGGGAGTTTTTCATAACTGTGTTATTGTATCTATTCGAAAAACATACCCCGGACAAGCTCAAAAGGTAATGTCCGCCCTTTGGGGGCTGGGTCTTATGATGCTGGCTAAATTAATAATTGTAGTGGATGAAAACGTTGACGTACAAAACCTTTCCGAGGTAATGTGGCGCGTCTTTAATAATATAGATCCGGAAAGAGATACAACCATCGTAAAAGGTCCTTTGGATGCACTGGATCATTCGTCCCCCCTGCCCAATTTCGGAAGCAAAATGGGGATCGACGCCACACAAAAGTGGCCTTCTGAAGGGCACACTAGGGATTGGCCTGATGATATAACCATGATCGAGGATGTAAAGCACCTGGTGGACAGGAAGTGGAAGCAATATGGTATTAAATAAGTTTAAATTATTTCTGCAAATGATTAAGTTTGAGCACACTGTTTTTGCTCTGCCCTTTGCCTACGTAGGGGCCTTACTGGTGGAAAGGCAAATTCCATCGACTCACGATTTGATATGGATCACTTTAGCCATGATAGGGGCTCGAACAGCAGCCATGTCTTTAAACCGTGTCATAGATAGGCAAATTGATGCAAAAAACCCGCGCACGAGGGATAGAGCTATTCCGAAAAGAATTCTTTCGGTTAAAGAAGTTTTAGTTTATACATTCCTATCATTTGGATTATTGATTATATCAGCATATCAATTGAGCACCCTAGCCTTCCAACTCTTTCCTATTGCGGTGGCTATATTAGTTCTATATTCTTATACCAAACGGTTCACATGGACATGCCATCTTTTTCTAGGTGCGGCACTTGGTCTGGCACCTCTAGGTGCATGGATTGCTATTGCCGGTTCTTTTCACCCGGCACCCATTTTAATTGGTATCGGTGTAGCTTTTTGGGTAGCCGGCTTTGACATAATTTATGCGTGTGACGACCGGGAATTCGATCGTCAGGAAGGATTGTATTCCATCCCTGCAAAATTCGGCATAGCCCGGGCTCTAACTGTTTCATCGTTATGCCATATTGTAGCCCCGGCGATGTTCCTACTGGCTGGTATTTTCTTAGATCTTGGCCTGGCATATATGTTAGGAATTATCTTAGCCATAGGAATTCTGTTTTATCAGCACAGGTTAATTTCACCTCAAGACATGAGCCGGGCTGGGCTAGCATTCTTTAACCTGAACGGAATATTAAGCATTTTAGTATTTTTATGTACGTTAGTGGAAGTATTATAAGTTTAATAAGGAGAGTTACGGCTATGTGGGTTTCGGAAAGCTTCAAAGATATTGCATCTAAGGTGGAGAACGGAGAAAGGCTAAGCCGGGAGGACGGCATAAGGCTCTTTAAGTCAGACGATCTTTTGACCATCGGCTCCTTGGCCAACATAGTAAGGGAACGCAAAAATGGCAATAAAACATATTTTATTGTTAACCGACATATAAACCATACCAATATATGTATTAACCAATGTCACTTCTGTGCTTTTGGGAGAGACAAATCAGCTGACGGTGCTTACGTCATGAGCCTAGACGAAATAGAGACTAAAGCCCTGGCATCTGATAACGATAAAATATCTGAAATTCACATTGTCGGGGGACTGAATCCTGACTTACCTATCGATTACTATGCTGAAATGCTCCAGCGGGTGCGAAAAGTTCAGCCGGGTGTAATTATTCAATCCTTCACTGCGGTGGAAATAGATTACCTCGCCGAACTCCACAAGATATCCATTAAGGAAGTACTTACCACGCTTAAGGAGGCGGGGTTAGACTCCCTTCCCGGCGGGGGAGCAGAAATCTTCGCTCCCCGGGTAAGGGAAAAAATCTGTCCCAATAAAATCAGCGGCGAAAAATGGTTAGAAGTACACCGGTGTGCGCATGAAATTGGCATGCAAACCAACGCCACCATGCTTTATGGGCATATTGAGGCCATTGCAGACCGGATCGATCATTTAATACAATTGCGCGAGTTACAAGATCGTACCGGTGGCTTTCTTACTTTTATCCCTCTGGCTTTTCATCCTAAAAATACCCCCATGCAATCCATGGGGCTGTCCACTACCACAGGTTATGATGATTTGAAGATGCTGGCAATCTCTCGTCTTATGCTGGACAACTTTGATCATATAAAAGCTTTCTGGATTATGATTGGTCCCAAGCTGGCGCAGGTTTCCCTATCCTTTGGTGTTGATGACTTGGACGGAACAGTGGTGGAAGAAAAAATCGCCCATGATGCCGGAGCGCAAACTGGCCAGTATTTATCCAAAAAGGAATTAATCAATATGGTCAAGGCCGCCGGACGTATACCAATACAAAGGGACACCCTTTACAAAGTTGTTGAGGAGGGTTTTTAAGTGCCCAGAATAAAAGTGGGGCAAGTTGACTACCTTAATTGCCTGCCGGTTTACCATGCGCTGGAGGAAAACCTCTTACCGCATTCTTGTACCATAGTGAAAGGCACCCCAACCTGTCTGAACAGTATGTTTTTAAATGAACAACTGGCGGTTACTCCCATTTCTTCTATTGAATATGCGCGAAACAGTGACAACTGTATTATTCTGCCTGATATGTCTATCAGTGCTGACGGGAAGGTAGCAAGTATCCTTTTGTTCAGTAAAATTCCGGTAACTGAATTAGACAGAAAAAAGGTGTGTTTGACATCGTCTTCTGCCACTTCCGTGGCATTGCTGAAAATCCTTTTTGAACATTACTATCTTGTAGATGCCGCCTTTGAAACCACTGCCCCGAACCTCGACTCCATGCTGCAATCCGGAGACGGTGCATTACTTATTGGCGATGACGCCATGCTCGCTCATCAAATGGTTGATGAGCAGAAACTGCCAATTCATGTTACAGACCTGGGTGAGGCGTGGAAGGAATTTACCGGGGAAAAAATGGTGTATGCACTATGGGTGGTAAAGGAATCCTTTGCCGGAAACCAACCGGATACTGTAAACGAGATTACAAGTTCCTTACACGAATCCAGAGACATGGGCCTTAATGACTTTGCTAACTTAGTAAAAAAGGCGCATAAAAAATCAAGCTTGCCTGTCCCCATTTTAAAGGATTACTTTGGTACCATTGAACACAGCCTAGGAGAAGACGAAAAGAGAGCATTGATGACATTCTTTGACTATGCCTATAAAAGTGATCTAATCCAGGAACGAATTCAGCTAAAAATCTGGGGTGAAGAGGCTTAATGAACATCCAGGACACTCTGGGGAAGGCCCTAAACGGGGAAAGGTTAACCCTTGAGGAAGGAACATTCCTGCTGCGGCAATCGGACTTGCTTCCCCTGGGGCGTGCGGCCAACCTGGTAAGGGAAAAGCTGCACCCACAAAAAAGGGTAACTTTTGTTATAGATCGCAACATAAATTATACCAATATTTGTTCATGCTGCTGCAAATTCTGTGCTTTTTATCGCTCTGCGCGTGCCCCTGAGGCTTACGTAATTACACGCCCAGAACTATTCCAAAAGATTGATGAGACTATCCAAGTAGGCGGGACGGAACTTCTTATTCAAGGAGGTCTGCATCCCGAATTTGGCATTGAATTTTACGAAGATCTGCTAAGAGACATTAAAAGCCGCTACCAAATACACATCCACTCTTTTTCACCTCCCGAGATAATTAATATGTCCCGAATATCGGGCATTAGCCCGGAAGCAGCCCTATCCCGCCTGAAAGAAGCAGGCTTGGATTCATTACCCGGTGGAGGGGCGGAGATTTTGGTGGACAGGGTAAGGAAAATAATCAGCCCTAATAAGATTTCCTGGTCTTTGTGGATGAAGGTTATGGATATTGCCCACCAATTAGGGATGAAAACTACAGCTACGATGATGTTCGGGCATGTGGAAACTCCGGAAGAAAGGGTTAAGCACATGATCCGGGTACGTGAGCAGCAGGACCTCACCGCCGGCTTTACCGCTTTTATTCCCTGGACCTTTCAACCGCAAAACACCAATTTGCGTGGTAATACCGCAACAGCGGTGGAATACTTGAAGACTCTGGCCGTTTCCAGACTATTGGTTGATAATGTGCCCAACATACAGACATCTTGGGTAACTCAGGGGGCAAAAATAGCTCAGGTTGCCTTGTCTTTTGGGGCTAACGACTTTGGCAGCACCATGTTGGAGGAAAATGTAGTCCGTGCCGCCGGAGTTAACAACAGAGTGCCCATGAAAGAAATACTAAGATGTATAAAGAACGCAGGCTTTCAACCGGCACAACGGTCCACTGATTACAGTATCTTAAAGTTGTTCAGCTAAAAAAGCGCGCTAAATCACTTCCCTTAGCGCGCTTTCCTACCTTCTTCATGTATTCTCTACAATAACTTTTCACTACGCTGTTGAGCTTCCTCCAAAAGAATACCGGTTTCACTACAGATACGCAGCAAGTCATCCTTTAGTGTACTTTGTGAATGGTCAATCATTTGTCCCATCTTCATCATGCAGTCTTGGGCATTGCGAATACAGTTTTGCAGTTCAGCGCGGTCACTTGTATTTACCAACTATAATCTACCTCCCCAAAAATTCGCTCATAAATATCAGTACCCAGACTCCTAATCATTTATTCACAATGAATATGGGAACAAACGCTTAACCGGTAGAGTCTATAAATACAAATGATATAGGGAGTGCTTATTTTGACCAGGATAAATAATAAGTTTCTTTTGGTTATCCTTTTATTAATTTTTATCATGAGCACGGCATCTTGCGGCTCAAACCAAAAAATGTCCGCAGATCAAGGGGCAAAAGAGGATTCCGTCGAACAAAATGAAATAGGAAATAGTGCGGAGGCATCACTGCCTAACACAGACAGGAAAATCATAAAAAACGGCGAGCTGAGCATATACGTCCCTGACATAATAGATACATTAAATGATGTAGAAGAAAAAGTTAGCCAGCTGGATGGTTATACCAGTGAAAGCTCTTTAAATAACAATGGAGATGACCGTAGAAATGGACGTATAACGATAAGAATTCCAACTGAAAATTTCACGCAAATGTTGCAATGGCTGTCAAACACCGGAAAAGTACAAAATAAAAGAATCTATACAGAAGATGTGACCGAGGAATATATTGACCTTGAGGCGCGTATCACGAACCTGAAAGCGCAGGAAAAAAGACTGCAAGAAATCCTAACCAAGGCAGAAACGGTAGAAGAAATATTGAAGGTGGAAAAGGAAATTGAAAGAGTGCGGGGAGAAATTGACTCTCTGAGCGGCAGGCTAAAATATTTACAGGATCGCCTGGCCTTTTCAACTATTAAATTAACGCTGCAAGAATCTGTGACCGCAAGCAGCACTTTGTCCACCCCTGGCTTTAATAGCTTTTTCCAACGAGCCGGGGTTGCCCTCGTCAACAATACAAACACATTATTAAACGGAACCGGAAATTTTTTGATTTACTGTATCGGGATCATACCTTTGCTGTTACCGCTGGCATTAATTGCTCTCATTTTATGGATTTTGCGAAAGAGGATTTTCAATAGCAAAAAAGATATCGAAAAATAGCCCTAAAGGTACTTGACCAAGTAGCAAGAAAAGCGCGCTAAATCAGTTCCCTTAGCGCGCGCTTTTCAGTACCTAAAGTATAAGATAAGCCGGTTGAGCTGCAAGCTCACCGGCTATTTATCTGACATCCTTGCTTTCACTCTAATCCTAACATATAATATTTGGAAAAATAATTATTTTGCTTTGCATCTTGCTTTGCATCGTATGGAGGATATCATGAAAAGCTCTAAGCCAACGCATCACATCCGGCTTTTGCCGTCAGTTGACGAAATTATTCGAAATCAAAAGCTCCTTGAAACCTTAAATCAAAATCCACGCCATTTAGTTGTAAGGGCAACAAGGCATGTTCTGGATGAAAAACGCGGCCATATTTTAGCCGGAGCCCTAAAACCGGATAATGAAGAGGACCTTAAGGCAGGAATTATATCCGAGATTATCAAACTTGTACACAAACATAACACCCCCAGCTTACGCCAGGTTATCAACGCCACAGGTGTAGTCATTCACACCAACCTGGCCAGGGCTCTGCTCAGTAAAAGTGCTTTGCAGGCCGTAGAAATGGCGGCCTCAGGTTACAGCAACTTGGAATTAGACCTTAGCACCGGCAAACGTGGATCTCGCTACGCACCCCTCGAAGATTTACTGGTGGAACTTACCGGTGCTGAGGCAGCATTGGTGGTGAATAACAATGCCTCCGCGGTTTTGCTTGCACTGCGCACTTTAGCACGCGGCAAAGAAGTTATCGTTTCACGCGGCCAACTGGTTGAAATTGGCGGATCTTTTAGAATTCCTGACGTAATGGCTCAAAGTGGGGCTCAGCTGGTTGAGGTAGGCAGCACCAATAAAACATACCCCGCGGATTACCAGCAAGCCACAAACGATAATACAGGTCTTTTGTTAAACGTGCACACCAGCAACTACCGAATTGTAGGCTTCACCAGGGAAACTACAGTTAGAGAATTAGTAGCAGTGGGCAGGGAACTGGGGGTACCTGTAATGTCAGACCTGGGCAGTGGGTCATTGATAGATCTCTCCCGTTTCGGTCTCCCGTATGAACCTACGGTACAGGAAACCGTTGCTGCCGGCGCCGACCTGGTAACTTTTTCCGGGGATAAACTTCTGGGTGGACCACAGGCCGGCATCTTAATAGGCAAAAAAGAAATTATTAATAAAATGAAAAAGAATCCGCTGACGAGAGCTATTCGCATAGACAAGTTTACGGTTGCAGCATTGGAAGCAACGTTACGTGAATATCGTGACTCGGAAAAAGCAATAGCAAACATTCCCACATTACGTATGTTGGCTGATGGCCCTGCAGAGCTGCTCCCTCGTGCAAAATGTTTGCTAAAAAAATTGCAACAACTTAACCTGGCAGATGTAGATTTTAAACTGGTGGAAACGATCTCCAGAGTGGGTGGAGGCGCTATGCCAACCGCAGACCTTCCTTCCACCGGTGTGGAAATACTACTTCAGCAAACCAAAATTAATAATTTAGCTTCCTGTTTGCGAAATCACCATCCGGCCGTAATAGGGCGCATTCAAAGCGAAAGCCTTGTTCTAGATATGCGTACAGTACAAGAAAAGGATATGGATCAATTGTTTAATGCTGTTAGAAATTGCCTTATGAAAATATAATACATCTCCCTTCCAAGGATAGCAGCTGTGCATAATAAGATAACGGAAGAAGGGGTTAGAATGAAACATTTTATAATTGGAACAGCAGGGCATGTGGATCACGGAAAAACAGTTCTAGTGGAGAAATTAACTGGAACCAATACGGATAGGCTAAAGGAGGAACAGGACAGAGGCATTTCCATAGAACTTGGTTTCACATCTATTACACTAAATAGCGGCCAAATGGCAAGCATTATTGATGTGCCCGGTCACGAACGGTTTATTAAAAATATGTTGGCCGGGGTAGGCGGTATTGACATGGTAATGCTGGTAATTGCAGCGGATGAAGGTGTAATGCCGCAAACCCGTGAACATCTTGATATTATTCAACTGCTACAAATAAATAAAGGCTTGGTAGTTATTACTAAAATTGACACGGTAGATGAAGAGTTGTTGGAATTGGTGGAAGAGGATGTTCGTGATTTTGTTTCTCAAACAGTGCTGGCCGATGCACCTGTCGTAAAAGTTTCGGCCGTTGCCGGTCAAGGAATGGATGAGCTAAAAGAAACGCTGACGCAAATAGCAGAGACAGTCCCCATAAGAGAAGAGTCCGGCTTTCCGAGATTGCCCGTGGATAGGGTGTTCTCTGTCACCGGCTTTGGCACGGTGGTGACAGGGACACTAATTTCAGGTTATCTGGATGTGGGACAAAACGTCGAAATTTACCCTCAGAGCATTACATCCAGAGTACGATCTATCCAGGTACACGGGGACAAGCAAGACCGCGCAGGTGCAGGACAAAGGGTGGCAGTAAATATCACCGGTATAGAAACAGGTGAAGTGAGGCGCGGTAATGTTATAGCAGGCCCCGGCTCGCTTAAACCATGGAATAGAATCGATGTAAAACTGCACCTACTGAAGAGTTCCCCCCGGCCCCTTAAAACTCGTACCAGGGTACGAGTTTACCTGGGAACAGAAGAAATACTGTCTAGAATAATATTATTGGATCGGGATGAGTTACAGCCGGGCGAGGACTGTTACGCACAACTTATGCTTGAAAAACTAGCAGTCTGCGCCAAAAATGACCGGTTTGTTATCCGCTCTTACTCACCCATGTTAACTATCGGCGGCGGGAAAATAATAGATCCGTGTGCCCGAAAACATAAACGATTTAAGCCGGATGTTATCGAAAGCCTCAAAATGCGAGAAAAAGGGACACCATCTGAGCTGACCGAGCAATTTCTCACTATACATAAAACCATACTTGCCGGTGAAGAAATAGAGCCGTTGTTGGACATGAACACACACCAAAGAGAAGAAGTATTAGCGGGCTTAATAACTAATAATAAAGTAAAAAGTATCCAGGGTAATCCTACCCTTTATGCAGCAACTGATAATTATCACCATTGGACCGAAGAAATAATAAGGTTGGTTGAAGCATACCAGCGGCAGTACCCTTTAAGGGAGGGTTTTCCCAAGGAAGAGCTGCGCTCACGAAAATTTCCCAAGCTCTCCTCAAAACAATTTCAACAACTTATGTTGGCTATGGAAAACGACGGCTATATTAAAATTTACGCACAAGTAATCTCCATGCCCCATTTTAACCCACAGCCTAACGACAACCAGAGAAAAATAATTGATGAATTTGTTAGGACATTTGAGCATGCAGGGTTTCAACCCCCAAACTGGCCTGACATCTGCGCCCGTTTAAAGACCGATGAAAACCAGGCCAACGAAATCTTGCAATATCTGTTGAAGATAGGAACATTGGTTAAAATAGCTGACAACATATTTTTTCACCGGCATGCATTAGATAAAGCACACTCAACAATAAGAGAATACCTGCAGCAGCACGGTGAAATTTCTATCGGCGGAGCCAGGGACGCATTGCAGACAAGCAGAAAATATACACTACCACTACTTGAGTATTTCGATAAAAAGAAAATAACTCGTAGGGTGGGAGATATGAGGGTAGCAGGTAAAGCGATGGAATAGGGGGAATCACCCATGGGTAATGCCAGTCTATTAAATTATATTAAAGAGAAAATCAACACCACCGGTCCGATGACCTTTGCCAGCTTTATGGAAATTGCCCTATATCATGATAAATGGGGATATTATACAAACAACGCCGTATTGGGACGTCATGGTGATTTCTATACCAGCTCTCATGTGAGCCCCATTTTTGGGCTGATGCTGGCCCGGCAGCTTAACGAAATGTGGACAGAAGCAGGAAAGCCTAACAAATGGGAATTAATAGAATACGGGCCCGGAGAAGGCCTCCTGGCCAGGGATATTTTAATGGCCCTGAAAAAAGAATTTCCTGACCTGTTTACATCCCTCCGCTACAGAGCTATGGAAACCAGCCCCTCCCTTGTCCAGCGCCAAAGGGATCTTTGGAATAATCCAGAGCTGCACAATGCCAATATGGGCTGGATTAAACACCTCGATGAGGTAAGTCCTAAACCCTTTCATGGCTGTATTTTTTCCAACGAGCTTGTCGATGCATTCCCTGTGCATATCGTAAGGCAGACCCGAGATGGTCTTAAGGAACTTTACGTTATGATCAAAGATGATCAACTGAAACTGGTAACAGGAGAACCATCAACCCATGATTTGGATCATTATTTCGCCCGGCAGGGTATAACACTGGCTGAAGGACAGACGGCCGAGGTAAACCTTAACGCTTACAACTGGTTGATGAGCGTTGTAAACCATATCAATAAGGGGTTCATAATAACCATAGATTACGGCGCATTAGCAGATGAATTATACTCTCAGGCAAGGTTTGACGGCACACTTCGTTGTTTCCACCGGCACCAATTGAAAACTTCCCCGCTAAAAAACATCGGGCAGCAGGACATTACAGCCAGTGTAAACTTTACCGCCCTGCAAAAATGGGGAATTGATGCCGGTCTTTGTAACCTGGGGACAATCAACCAGTCACAATTTTTAATCAACCTTGGTATTTTGAACGAGCTTAAGCCAAAACAGGAATACAGCTATGACCCGGCTATAATGAAAAAGACCATGGCCGTAAAACAGCTGATCATGCCCGAGGGTATGGGACAAACCTTTAAGGTTCTGATCCAAAGTAAAGGTTTTAATAATCCTCCTACGCTTTCCGGAATGCGTGCCGGCAGAGGAATTTAAAGAATGGTTATGAATATCGCCTTTATTGGAAATAATATTTCCGGAGGTGATAATTATGTTTAACTCAAGCATTCCCGGTTCATCCAGCTCTTCTTCCAATTCTTCGTCAGTGGATGAGAAAAGTGTAGAGTCTAAAAACGGTCCGTGCGGCAGTATAGAAGAAGATAGTGTAGAATCAAAAGAGGAGTCGGAAAGCGAAGGTTGCGGCTGCAGTTCAGAGCTGTAGAACTGAGTGGCAAAACGCCATCAAAAAAATCGGGGCTTACAGGAGGCCACTGAAAAACCCCAAATATATAGGCGCAATTCCACAGATGTCTGTGGATTGCGTCTCTTTTTATGATATAATAGAGATAAAATAATACATAAATGGGTGATTATGGTGCTAAAGCCTCAAC
>VENG01000018.1 GCA_009711705.1 Bacillota bacterium | reverse complement strand
CTTGAGGATATGGTTTAAAGTAGATTCCAGATTATCAGGGAGCTTGGAATTATCATACTTTAAAACCCTATTCACCAAACGTTCAACCACGCCGGGCTTAGAAGAATTCATCTTCTGATTTTTCTTTTGCTTCTTTTTAGGCTTACGCTTAAAAATGTATCCGACCAGGTGGAGCTGCCACTGCCACCCGATGATGATACAGATATCAAAGAAGAAGTTGCAATACTGGACAGCGAACAAATAAAACTACTCGAATATAACCTTTTTAATGGCATTAAACTGAAGGAGTCTAAGAAAAATAAAGGACAATTACACGCTTATTTTTACCGCCATACGTACCGGCCTCCGCCGCGGTGAACTGCTTGGCTTGCAGTGGAAAGACATCAACCTTGACGAGGGGAAATTAGCCGTCAGACGCTCCCTTTCATACACGAAAGAAAAAGCCGGCGAACAATAGATATTTCATCGGAAGTAGTAGATGTTCTAAGGCATCACAACATAAAACAAAAAGAAAAACTTCTTTCCAAAGGGATAACGCAAACCGAGGACCATTATGTTTTTTCTCAAAGCAATGGAGAGGCTTTGCATCCTGATACGGTCAGTAGTTGGTTCCCGAGATACTTAAAGGATATAAAACTACCAAAACTTAAATTCCACTGCCTTCGCCATACGCACGCCAGCCTTCTACTTGGTGCCGGCATCGATATAAAATATATATCTGACCGCCTGGGCCACAGCAGCATCAGAATCACCTATGACATTTACTCTCACCTGATACCGGAAAAAGAAAAAGAAGCTACTGAGAAAGTAAGGAGAATCTGTTTTGGGTATTGGCACTAAAATATATTTTGTGGAAAAAAACAGAGTTTATCGAGTTGGGCTGGATACAAAGAAAGTATTTCCTGCCCTAGCAGGTACAATGGTTCCTTATGTAAGTGTTATTTATGATAAAGATGATTCCAAAAAAATAACTAATATTCGTATTGACCCAGCCTATATTAATTGTGATGGCCAATGGAAGGTAAGTGAATTTGAGCATAGACAAATGCAAACAATTCTAGACGAGGAGTTTTCGTCAATTTTACCTGAGGTATCAAAGAAAAATGAAAAAGTCACATCAATGAAATATAAACCCAAACCCATAAAGCTAACAGATAAACAAAAAGAATTAGTAAAAGAACGCATAAAAAAAGATTTTGGAGACGATGCCTGGGGCAAATTACCTGGCTGGGCAAAAGCAAATTTATGGAAAAATGGGCGTTGTGTTTGAACCACTTTTTTGTGCTTTTTGAGCCATTGGGCGACGATTGGGCGACATTCACGAAAACGGCCTCCGGAGGAAAACCCCGGAGGCCTTGGTATTACTGGAGCCGGCGAGGGGACTTGAACCCCTGGCCTACGCATTACGAGTGCGTTGCTCTACCACTGAGCTACGCCGGCTTATATTTGTCTGACAAGAATATATTTTATCATGTTTTTAGCCGTACAGCAACACCTTACCGGACCAACACCTTGCCCTCAGCATCAATTGCAATCCCCTCTAAATTAAGAAGCATACGCTTCCATCCAATTCCACTTCCAAAACCACCTAAAAAACCGTCACTTTTAATCACTCTATGACAGGGAACCAAAAAAAGTGTCCGGTTGGTGCTCATTGCACTTCCCACGGCACGATAAGCCTTGGGATTGCCTGCCAGGGCTGCGACTTCCCCGTAAGACATTATTTCACCATGAGGTATATCACGCACTACCTGCAGCACACGAGTCCGGAACGGTGAAATGGAATTATAATCAACAGGAAAGCTTCCAAAATCAGGGCAGTTACCGCTAAAGTAGTCCCTTAACGCATCCCCCAAACCATAGGCCGGCTCCCCCGGATGTGGAGGCAGCATTTGTGCCCCTATGCTCTCACCACGGGTATATCTTTCCAGCTCTACAAGCGCCTCCGGCGGGTTATTACAGGGTAAAGTTAGTCCGCTTATGCCTTTGTCCGTCCAGAAAAAGGCTACGTACCCGTCCTGTGTTTCTTCTACGTAAACTTTTTTTGCACACATGACTCTACTACTTTACCCTCCCCCCGGGAAGACCAAATGAATATGGCCAGTCCGGCAATAATAATACTTCCTCCCAGCAGTTGTAATGCAGTAGGCACCTGGTGGAAAATTAGATAGGCCAGTACCGTGGCCCCAATGGGCTCACCTAGAATGGTGACAGAAACTACCGCGGCCTTAACATATTTAAGTGCCCAGTTAAATACGGTGTGCCCACCTATGGTAGGCACCAGTGCCAGGGCCAAAAAGTAGATCCAGGTCCAGGCCGGGTAAGGTCCAAGCCGGTTTCCCAGCAGCAGGGCAGACAAAAATAAAACTAAACTAGCCATCCCATAAACCACAAATATGTAAGGCAACAATGATAGATGAGTTCTTAGACCTCTGCCAATCAACACATATCCTGCAACAAAAATTGCGCCGGAAAAGGCCAGCAGATCACCGTACAAGGCCTGCCCCCCTACCTGAAAATCACTTACACCTATAATAACACTTCCCACTACGGCCAAACAGGCACCCGCGAGACCGATAGGCCGAATGCCTTCTCGATAAAAAACATAACCGCCTGTAATGACAAAGAGCGGGTGCATGGTTACCAACACGGTTGAACTGGCAATGGAAGTGTAGTTCAAAGAAGCAATCCATACGGCAAAATGAAGGGCCAACATAATTCCGGAGAAAGAGGCCAGTATAATATCTTTCTTGCCCATTTGACGCAGTTCACCGGTACCCCGGGCAAAAGTAAACGGTGCCAGTATCAGTACCGTAAAACTCAAGCGGTAAAAGGCTATGATTAACGGCGGGGCTTCAGCCAACTTGGTAAAAATTGAGGAAAAACCTGCTCCCGTGACGCCCAATAACACTGCAAGGTATGGGTTTATAATTGGTTGATCTGTCTTTTGCTTAATAGGCAATGACGGCCTCCTCTCATTGCGCAGGAGGCGTTAAAAGTGCTGCCTCCCAATTACGCTTTAAACAAGTCCGTGGACAGATAGCGCTCTCCGGTATCCGGCAGCAGTACCACCACAAGCCTATCCCTGTTTTCCTCCCTACCCGCAATTTCTAACGCTGCATGCAGGGCTGCTCCGGAAGATATTCCCACCAAAAGACCTTCTTCCCTGGCCAGACGGCGGGCAGCATCTATTGCGGACTGTTCTGATACCTTTACGATTTCATCCAATAATTCCGCAGCAAGTACTTTCGGAACAAATCCCGCACCTATCCCCTGCAGTCCGTGCGGGCCAGGTTGCTCTCCGGATAAAACTGCCGATTTTTCGGGCTCCACCGCAACAATTTTCACCGAAGGGTTCTTTTCCCGGAGAAACCTGCCTACCCCCGTAACCGTCCCGCCGGTACCCACCCCGGCTACGAAAATGTCTACCCTGCCGCCGGTGTCTTCCCAAATCTCCCTACCTGTGGTCTTCCTGTGTATCTGCGGGTTCGCCTCATTTTCAAACTGGCCTGCAAGGAAAGCGTTGGGAATTTCGGAAGCTAATTCTTTCGCCTTCTCAATGGCACCCGGGATGCCTTTATTTCCAGGTGTCAACACCACTTCAGCACCGTAGGCCTTTAAAAGGTTGCGGCGTTCCTCGCTCATGGTCTCGGGCATAGTCAAAATAAGGCGGTACCCGCGTACCGCACAAACCACCGCCAGACCTATACCTGTATTGCCGCTGGTGGGTTCAATAACTACACTCCGGGAAGTTAAAATTCCCTTCTCTTCCGCATCCTTGATCATTGCATAGCCAACCCGGTCTTTTACACTCCCACCGGGATTAAAGTATTCTAACTTGGCAGCAACTATTCCCGGCAAACCCTCGGATATACGTTTTAATTTTAATAAAGGAGTAGAACCCATTAAGTCCGTCAGGTTGTCATACACGCTAACAGCCTCCTTAATACTTCTTAATTTACCACTACCCGGTAAGGGTGTCAACATACGCTAGTGAACTCGTTCAGCTAATGCTGAACATCGGGGCTTCAGTGGTCATAAGGTGTAATATTATGAAGTTTACCACAAAATGACCGGGGATAAACCAAAGCCCTTTGATCAATGCCTGCAGAAAATGGCAAGGCACACTTTCCTAAAGTATAAAAAAGAGAGAACTCTGGTTAGAGTTCTCTCTTTTAATATAGAAGTTTCATCTATATCTTTACTACATCATGCCACCCATTCCACCCATGCCGCCCATGCCGCCCATACCGGGCATGCCGCCACCGGCGCCGCCTTCATTCTCATCTTCCTTATCAGCAATCAGAGTTTCGGTGGTGAGCATCATGGCTGCAATGCTGGCTGCATTTTGCAGAGCAGAGCGGGTTACCTTAGTGGGGTCAACAATACCGGCGTCTACCATATTTACGTATTCACCGTTAAGAGCATTGAATCCCCAGCCAGGCTCCAGGCCTTTTACCTTTTCTACTATTACAGAGCCTTCCATACCGGCATTGGTAGCAATCTGGCGCAGAGGCTCTTCCAGGGCGCGATAGATAATATCGATACCCACTTTTTCATCCATTGTGTCATGACTCAGACCATTCAAAGCCTGAACAGCCTGTACGTAGGCCACGCCACCACCGGAGACAATGCCTTCTTCCACGGCAGCCCTGGTGGCATTTAGTGCGTCTTCAATACGCAGCTTTTTCTCTTTCAGTTCTGTTTCGGTAGCAGCACCTACCTGGACTACAGCTACGCCACCGGCCAACTTGGCAAGACGTTCCTGCAGCTTTTCACGATCAAAGTCCGATGTGGTTTCTTCAATTTGTTTCTTGATTTGTCCCACACGGGCATTAATATCATCGGCATTACCCTGACCGCCGACAACAACAGTCTCTTCTTTCTTAACGCGAACCTTGGAAGCCCGGCCAAGCATGGACATATCTGCTTTGTCCAACTTCAGGCCAACTTCTTCAGTGATTACAGTACCACCGGTCAGGATAGCGATATCCTGCAGCATTGCCTTACGGCGGTCACCGAATCCGGGAGCCTTAACACCTACGCAGGTAAATGTGCCACGCAGTTTGTTAAGAACCAGTGTAGCCAGAGCTTCACCTTCTACATCCTCTGCGATGAGCAGTAAAGGCTTGCCCTGTTGTACCACTTTTTCCAGGAGCGGCAGGATGTCCTGTACATTGGTCACCTTTTTATCGGTGATCAATATGTAGGGATCATCCAGGTCTGCTTCCATTTTATCAGTATCGGTAATCATGTAAGGAGAAATATAACCGCGGTCGAAGTTCATACCTTCAACAACTTCCAGGGTTGTACCGATACCCTTGGACTCTTCTACGGTGATAACCCCGTCTTTACCTACTTTTTCCATAGCATCGGAAATAAGCTCACCGATAGAATCATCATTGGCCGAGATAGATGCCACCTGGGCAATAGCTTCCTTGCTTTCTACCTGAACTGCTTTATCCTTGATGGCTTCCACAGCTTTTTCTACAGCCTTCATAATACCCTTCTTCATAATCATGGGGTTGGCACCGGCGGCGACGTTTCTGGAACCTTCGCGTACGATGGCTTGAGCCAGCAGAGTAGCGGTGGTGGTTCCGTCACCGGCCACATCATTAGTCTTAGTGGCAACTTCTTTTACCAACTGGGCACCCATATTTTCAAATGGATCTTCCAACTCTATTTCACGGGCGATGGTTACGCCGTCGTTAGTAATCGTAGGAGAACCAAATTTCTTCTCTAAAACAACATTGCGACCCTTGGGCCCCAAAGTAACCTTTACGGCTTCGGCCAAGGAGTCTACGCCTCTTTGCAAGGCTCTGCGTGCTTGTTCACGGAAAATAATTTCTTTACCTGCCATTTTTAATACCCCCTTTTATTTTTACTCGACTACACCAAGTACGTCCATTTCGCGAAGAATTAAATACTCTTCCTCGTTGATTTTAATTTCGTTACCTGCATACTTAGAAAATAAAATCTTTTCACCGACTTTAACATCCATGGGTACGCGCTGACCACTGTCCAGGACACGGCCGGAGCCTACTGCCACTACTTCACCCTCCTGCGGTTTTTCTTTAGCAGTATCCGGCAAAACAATACCGCTCTTAGTTTTTTCTTCAGTGGGTGTGGGCTTAACCACTAACCGATCGCCCAAAGGTCTAATCATCTAAACCCCTCCTTTTATTAATTTAAATTGTTTTTGTTTTATTGTTAGCACTCGTCAAGGGCGAGTGCTAATACCCAAGTAATATAATATAGAACGAGTTAATCAAAAGCAAACGACTTGTATAAACAATATTTCCTGAAATGGCTTAATTGTTCAAAGTACGTCTGTTTTACTTTCAATTTCTCCTTCTATATCTTTATTGTTCCATGTCACATATTTCAATTAAGATTACTAGTAATATTTTCCCACTGCCTTATCCTTTTTATACTACCTTTCCCAGTTTTTTTTAACGAGCACATTCACCTCCTCGCCCGGTGAGTATTTCCAGACCATGGGGCAGCGCGGGCATAATTGCTTCCAAACATTCCTTTACCGCTTTAGGACTACCGGGAAGATTAATAATTAATGTGCGGTGGCGTATACCTGCTACCGCCCGGCTCAACATAGCCCGGGAGGTCTTTTGCAAACTTTCCATCCGCATCACCTCGGCAATGCCGGGAACCACCCGCTCTATAACTCCCAATGTAGCCTCTGGAGTATTATCTCTGGGGCCCAGGCCTGTGCCACCGGTGGTCAAAACTAAATCTAGACATTCCTGGTCACAGTAATTAATCAAGGTTTCCTGGATGGTATCCAAATCATCCGGAATAATGCGGTAGGATGTCACTTCCCACCCCTGACTCCCAATCACTTCCCTTATAGCGCCGGCACTTTTGTCCTCCCGTTCTCCCCGCGATCCCTTGTCACTCATGGTAATAATACCCACTCGATACAATTTTATACACCTCCTTGGTTTGCCCATTATAAAATCAATGGTACAATTATAATCAGTGTTACAATAAACAAAAATATGTTGAGTTAAGTGAGGATCTATGAAACAAGTAGAAAAAATTAACCTGATAAAAATGGATGATTCCCAACATTATGGCACAGAAGATATTGTTATCAAGGAAGCAGCTTATACGCTTTTTGTTAATAATGAAGAAGTGGTAACGCAGCTTTGTTCTCCATCTAATATAGAAGAACTGGCCACGGGATTCCTCTGTGCCGAAGGATTCCTTTCGCGACGGGACGACCTGCTGGGCCTGACTGTAAACCACCAGGACGGGCTGATCTGGGCAGAAACCTCATCTCCTCGCCCAACGGGATTTTTACAACGTTCCATCACGTCCTGCTGCGGGCGGGGGAGAGCTTCTTTTTACTTCCGTAATGATACCGATAATATAGGTCCGGTGCAAGGAGAAATTAAGGTTTCGGCTGAACAGCTCAGGTCTCTGGGTCATAAAATGGAAGCAAGCGGTGAGCTTTTTCGAACCACCGGAGGCACTCATGGCGCGGCCCTGTGCCTGCCGGGCAATATTATTTGCTTTTTTGAGGATGTAGGCAGACATAATGCCGTGGACAAGATATTTGGGTACTGTCTATTAAACGATATAGCCAGGCATGATAAACTACTGGTGTTCACCGGCCGGGTATCGTCAGAAATTCTGCTCAAGGTAGCCCGCATGAACATACCCCTTCTTGCTTCCCGCTCAGCTCCCACTCACCTGGCTCTGCAATTAGCCCGGGAACTTAAGGTTACCGTGGTAGGTTTTATGAGAAAAGGCCGTATGAATATTTATACTTACCCGGAAAGAGTTGTTTGAATACGATAGGGAAAACCCCTAAAAAATCCATTAATTAATTTAAAAAATAAAAAGGTATTCCAATAAAGAGGTAGAATTATCTGATGTTTCAATTAATTCCACTTGTGAAATTTGTAGCATAAAAAAAATTAAGTATTAGCGTATTTACATTGCGGGTAAAGGAGTGTGTTATGCAGACAATTAATGTTACCGACGTTATCAGGAAAAACAGCACTTTTATCTCCATGATTAATAGGGATAGCGGCCAGGACGTAAAAAAGTGCTATCAGTGCGGAAAGTGTTCGGCAGGATGCCCGCTTGCACCGTTTATGGATGTTTTACCTAACCAGGTAATTAGAAAGGTGCAGCTGGGCATGAGGGATGAAGTTCTTAATTGTGAATCTATCTGGTTATGTGCCTATTGCTCAACATGTTCAGTTCGCTGTCCACGCAACATTGAGCTGGCTGAAGTAATGGATTCTTTGCGTATACTGGCTCAAAGAGATAATATACGCCCCAAAGGCAGGGCTAAAAAAGTTTCAATATTTAACAAAGGCTTTTTAAGGTCACTGAAAAAGTACGGGCGCTTACACGAATTCACCACTATGCTGGGATTTAACATCAAGAGCGGAAAACCCTTTAATAATGCGGAAACCGGTCTCTTCATGCTTACCAATGGAAAACTAAAACTGTCAGTATCATCACCCCGGGGAATGGATGAGATTGGTCGTATTTTTGAAAAGACCGAGGAACTGGGGGAAAAAAGGCCATGAAATATTCATATTACCCCGGATGCTGCCACCATACCAGTGCCAAGGAGTACGATATATCATCCAGAGTGGTATGTGATACCTTGGGCATCCAGTTAACTGACGTACCGGATTGGAGTTGCTGCGGCTCAACCGCGGCTCACAGCACCAGTCACTTGTTAGCCACGTCTTTAGCGGCCAGAAACCTGTCCCTGGCAGAAAAGGAGGGTGAGGACGTTGTAGCCTCCTGTGCCGCCTGCTACCAGCGTCTGGCCATGGCCGACCACCATCTAAAAACAAATAAAGACCTTCTACAAGAGGTCAACCAGATACTTGACCGGCCTTACGGGAGCAGTATAAAGGTACGGTCCATGCTGGACGTCATTTACAGCGCCAAGTCCACTTTGGCGGCCGGCGTAAAAAAACCGCTGCAAGGTTTAAAGGTGGCTGCTTATTACGGCTGTCTTTTGGTCAGACCCCTTTCCGTTAGGGTAGATGACGCGGAATACCCGCAGACAATGGATGAGCTTTTGGAAACGGCCGGGGCCCAGGCTGTGGAATGGGGATTTAAAACCGAGTGCTGTGGGGCTTCTTTGGCTATTTCTAACGAAGATATAGTTTTAGAGCTGGTTTTCAAAATACTGGAGGCGGCCCGGGACGCCGGTGCCAATTGTATCGTAACTGCCTGCCCCCTATGTCACTTTAACCTAGATGTACGGCAGGAAAAACTGAATAAATCCAGGGGAAAGAGTTTTAACTTGCCCGTGTTTTACTTTACTCAGTTAATTGGACTAAGTTTGGGAATTGACCAGCGGGACCTCAGCCTGGGTACACACTTTCTAGATCCCTCCAGGCTGATCAAAACATTCGATAGTTTTAACGGGGGCGATAGGGTATGAAAAGAATAGGAGTTTTCATCTGCTGGTGCGGCTCGAATATCGGCGGTGTGGTCGATGTACCCGGGGTTGTCGCTGAAATAGCAGGGATGTCCGGGGTTTTATGCAGCACCGATTATAAATATATGTGCTCGGAGCCCGGCCAGGATAAGATTATTAAGGCTATTAAGGATGACCATCTGGACCGCATTGTGGTGGCATCATGCTCACCGCGCTTACACGAAGCCACTTTCCGCAAAGTATTGGAACGGGCGGGACTAAACCCGTACATGCTGGAAATGGCCAACATCCGGGAGCATTGTTCTTGGGTACATGCAAGCGATAAGGAAGCAGCCACCCAGAAGGCCATTGCTCTGATAAAAAGGGCCGTGGCCAAGGTATCACAACTAGAGCCCCTGTTTGCCTCCCATATACCTGTAACCAAAAGGACACTGGTAGTAGGAGGGGGCATTGCAGGCATGCAGGCCGCCCTTGATATTGCTGATGCAGGACAAGAAGTATTGCTGCTGGAAAGAGAGCCTACCATAGGCGGGAAAATGGCCATGCTGGATAAAACCTTTCCCACCCTGGACTGCTCGGCCTGAATAAGCACGCCTAAAATGGTTGCTGCGGCGCAGCATCCTCAAATTAAACTGCTAACCTATTGTGAATTGGACGAAGTTAATGGCTATATAGGAAATTTTACGGTAAGCATCCGGCAAAAATCCCGCTATGTAGATCACGATAAATGTACCGGATGTGGTACCTGCTGGGAAAAATGTCCTTCGAAAATTACCAGCGAATACGATCAGGGCCTGGGCACCCGTAAGGCCATATACGTTAACTTTCCCCAGGCAGTGCCCAATAAGCCGGTGATTGATGCCGCAAACTGCCGTATGCTAAACTCCGGCAAGTGTGGTATTTGTCAGAAGGTTTGCCCCACACAAGCGGTGGACTTTGAACAGGGAGACAGCATATTTGCGGAATCGGTGGGGGCCATAGTGGTGGCCACAGGGTTTGACCTTTTGGCGTGGGATAAGGTTTATGGTGAATACGGGTACGGCAAGTACCCGGATGTGATTACCGGCCTACAATTCGAGCGTATGTCCAATGCCTCAGGTCCTACCGGCGGTAAAATAGTAAGGCCTTCCGACGGAAGGGAACCCAAAAATGTGGTGTTTATAAAATGCGTGGGATCAAGGGATGAATCCAAGGGGAAAGAGTATTGTTCCAGAACTTGCTGCATGTACACGGCCAAACACGCCCACCAGGTTTTGGAAAAGATCCCTGATTCTCAGGCCTTTGTTTTCTTCATGGACATTAGAACTCCCGGGAAAGCCTACGAGGAATTCTACCAGCGCTCTGTTCAGGAAGGCGCACAATATATAAGGGGGCGGGTTTCTAAAATTTACCTTAAGGGTAATCAGCTGATAGTAAAGGCTGCCGACACCCTCTTGGGCCGCCCCGTGGAAGTAGAGGCCGACATGGTGGTACTGGCAACTGCCATGATACCCAGCGAAGGTTACGCAGAACTGGCCCAAACGGTGGGCATCACTGCTGACAAAGACGGCTTTTTCCAGGAAGCCCATCCCAAGCTTAGGCCGGTGGAAACCAATACCGCAGGGGTATTCCTAGCAGGAAATTGCCAGGGGCCCAAGGATATTCCCGACACTGTTGCCCAGGCCGGCAGTGCCGCCTCAAAGGTCTTAGCACTCATGTCCCGGGATGAATTATCAATGGACCCCATGATTTCCAACATTGATGAAGAATTCTGTTCCGGCTGTCTCAGCTGCCAGGCTGTATGCCCCTACCGGGCCATAGAGCCTGAGACGGTAACCTACAGGCAGGGGGGGCAAACTATGGAACGCACCGTGGCCGCAGTGAACAGCGGTCTCTGTCAGGGGTGCGGTGCTTGTACCGTGGTTTGTCGTTCCGGTGCAGCAAATCTGAAGGGATTTAGTAACGAACAATTGCTTGCCGAGGTGAATGCAATATGTCGATAATCCAAGGTGAAAACAAACAGTGGCAACCGCTTATCGTTGGTTTTTGCTGCAACTGGTGCAGCTATGCCGGGGCCGATCTGGCCGGAGTAAGTAGGATGCCGTACCCCCCCAGCATTAGGATCATAAGGGTGCCCTGTTCCGGCAGAATCAATCCCCAATTCGTAATCAGGGCTTTTCAGCGCGGAGCTGACGGCGTACTGGTTTCCGGGTGACATCCCGGAAACTGCCACTATGGTAGTGGCAATTATCACGCCCGCAGGCGATTTCAGGTATTTAAAAAACTTATGGAGTTTGTGGGGATGGAGCCGGAAAGAATCAGTCTGAGTTGGATCAGCGGCTCAGAAGGAGCTAAATTTAGCCAGACCGTTACTGAAATCACGGAAAAGATAAATTCACTGGGACCGAATAAGAAAATGAGGGATGACCTATGACTCAGTCATTTAACAGTTTAACTGAGGAACTAAGAAGTGTGGCGCAGGACTTGTTAAGAGAGGGGAAAGTAAATATGTTTATTGGCTTCGGGCCGGGAACATTAACCGCCCGGACCACACCGTTATTCATATCGAAACCTGACGCGGCAGCAGAATTGACTTGGTCGCCCTTTTGCGCCAATAACCTGGCCGGCTACCTGCTTGATTACCGGGAAACCAACGAAACAATCGGTGTTTTGGTTAAAGGTTGTGACTCCCGGTCAATAATCAGACTGCTGCAGGACAACCAATTTCCCCGGTCAAGATTAGTGGTAATAGGCATCCCTTGCGCAGGTCTCCTGGATTCGGAAAAAGTTACCCTGGAACTGGGCCCTCAGACCGAGATTGGGGATGTCACTGACGAGGATGATAATTTCCTGGTCATTACCACCACGGGCCAACACCGTTTTGCCAAAAAAGATTACCTGCTCCCTAAATGTTTGGAGTGTATTGATTCCAACCCGGTAATATGTGATCATTTTACCGGTAAAAAAATAAATAAAGTAAATGAATTAGAGATAAATGAAGGAGAAGTAAACGAAAGATTTGCAGAAATCAAATCCCTGGAAGCATTATCCCCCCAGGAAAGAAGCGGGTATTGGGACGGGTACTTCCAGAACTGTCTGCGGTGTTACGCGTGCCGAAATGTTTGCCCGGCCTGCAACTGCCGGGAGTGCATATTCGATCAGGCCGGACCTGATTGGGTATCAAAAAGGAATAATCTCAGCGAAAATACCGCCTTTCAGATTATAAGGGCCTTGCATGTGGCCGGGCGCTGTGTGGATTGCGGAGAGTGCGACCGGGTATGCCCGGTTAATATACCCTTACGCCATCTCAACCAGAAGGTCCTTAAAGACATTGATGAACTTTTTGATGCCCCCATGCCGGGCACGGATTTGGAGCAGCAGCCGGTACTAGGACATTATTGTGCTGATGATCCGGATGAGTTTAAATAAAAGGTGGTGTTCTCATGCCAGTAAAGTTTTTAACCGCAGACAAGCTGCAAATCTTTATTGACCGGCTTTTGGCAAGCAGTACTGTTTTCTCCCCCTCCAAGCAGCCGGGTAATGTTATTAGGTATACGCAGGCCAGTAAACCGGAAGATATTTGCATAGATTACGTCAACAGTGATATTTCCCCCAAAGAGCTTTTCTTTCCCCAAACTGAAGAACTGTTTTCTTTTGACCAGACCGATGAGGGGATTGATCTTCGGGCCCAAACGGGCTATAAGCCAAAAGTAATATTCGGTATGCGGGCATGTGATGTAAAAGCTCTTCTAACCTTGGACCCCGTTTTTAACAGCCAATGGCCGGACCCGCACTACGCAAAAAACAGAAATGAAACTATAATCATCTGCCTGGCCTGTGATAAGGCTCTACCTACTTGCTTTTGTAATACATTTGGAATCGATCCCGTAGCACCCGAGGGTGCCGATCTGGTCTTAATCAGTTACGGAAGCGGCTATATCATTGAAGAGTGCTCTTACACGGGGCGGGAGCTAAGAGAACTGTATCAGGATCTTCTCACACAAGAGTATGTTCACCTGGAGAAGATTAAAGAAGAAAAACGAAAACAGTTAAACGAACAATTTGTGCACCATGTCTCCCCTTCCAAGGCAAAAGAAACCATGAATAACAACTTTGAGCTGCCTTACTGGGATGAAATTTCCCGCAAGTGCCTGGGGTGCGGGATATGCACCTATGTTTGTCCCACCTGTCATTGCTTTGACATTTTCGATTATGCACCGGAAGAAACCACAGGGTCCAGGTGCCGCTGCTGGGACTCTTGTATGTACGGGGACTTCACCAAAATGGCCGGAGGTCACAACCCCAGGCCCACCAAAAAAGAACGGGTTCGCAACCGTTTTATGCACAAGATAAAATATCACCTGGACCGTTATGGTATAGAGGGCTGCGTGGGCTGCGGGAGATGTATTGTTAAATGTCCGGTGAATATGGATATAACCGGTATTATCACCGATCTCGGGGAGGTAAAATAAATGGCGGACAGCCCTCTAATACCTTTTATTGCCACCATAACAGATATAGTAGATGAAACCGGCGACGTCAAAACTTTTAAAATGGTATTTGACGATCCGGGCGTAATGGAGAAATTCAATAATAAACCGGGGCAGGTAGCCCAGATATCGGTGTTTGGAACAGGAGAGGCCACCATTAGTATCACCTCTTCACCTACGCGGCAGGGAATGCTGGAGTTCAGTGTAAAAAAAGTGGGGAAACTAACTGAGGTCCTTCACCAACTGGAAAAGGGGTCAAAGGTAGGCATCCGGGGGCCGTACGGTAACCACTTCCCCTACCACGACATGCAGGGCAAAGACCTTTTATTTATCGGTGGGGGGATTGGACTCGCCCCTTTACGTTCACTTATTGACTTTGTTTTGGATGAATCAAACCGTGATCAGTACGGAAAAGTAACCATCCTTTACGGCGCCCGTTCCATGGACGATTTGTGTTTTAAGCAAGACCTTTTTGAGAGGTGGTGCCGGTTACCTGACACAGAAGTATTTACTACCATTGACGGGCCTGAAGATGCATGGACCGGCCATGTAGGCTTTGTCCCTGCTTACCTGGAAGAGATCGCTCCTACACCGAAAAATAAAATCGCTATTACCTGCGGCCCACCCATAATGATCAAATTCGTCCTCCAGGCGCTGGAAAAGATGGGTTATACGGATGAGCAGGTTATAACTACCCTGGAATTAAAGATGAAGTGCGGTATAGGAAAGTGCGGCCGGTGTAACATTGGGTCCAAGTTTGTTTGCACGGACGGGCCGGTGTTTAGGTTGGACCAGATAAAAGAAATGCCGCCGGAATATTGAGGAAAGTTGGTTAGGATATGAACCTTTTAAGAAGATCTTAGGTTTGAATACCTGGTAGCTGACCTTCTGTGCTCGGCCCCGCTTCCGCTTATCGAATTCGCTATGCGCAAAAGACAGGTTTGTCATCAGTAATTAAACCTCGCAAATTCTTGCGAGGTTTAATTACTGTTCTTTAGTGGCCTAAAAATTAATCAAATTTTATGCTTTAATCCTGTTTCTTAATTTCAAATACCACCGGAGCGTAATAATCAGGACATTGTACAGTAAGCTTATCCCCAAACCCCATCTGCTGCGGTGCAACGCCCTTTCTTCATGCATAAATAAACGTGAAAAATGATTGCAGGGCCATCATACAGACATTATTGGATTTCTCCATGTCAATTAAGCACCATTGATATAAATTTTATCACCGGGCTTGTAAAAGTACATTGCGAGCTTGTGACTTCAATAATTACCTTTTCCAAAATATGTACTCTATGTGTTTAAATTAGTTATGATTTTTTTCTTCCGTACATAGCCAAAGGATTGCATCATACCAATTAAATACGTAGCGCTGCCAAATCCACCTTGGGGAGCAGCCCTTCTTCCGAGGCCCGGCTAAGCAAGGTGGTTACCGCCTCATACCCAATCGCACCTAAATTTTCGGTAAACTCGTTCACATAAAGCTTAATGTGCGCTTTTACTACTTCGGGGGACATTTCTTGGGCGTGACTTAACACATACTTCTGTGACGCCTCCGGGTGTGCCCGGGCAAATTTGATTGATGCCCGAATCCAGCCGGCAATGGCAGACAGATCCAATGACCGGCGGGCAATAATCGCTCCCAGCGGAATCGGTAAATTGGTATCGCCCTCCCACCAACTGCCTAAGTCAGCCAAGAGCGTTAGCCCATACGAAGGATAGGTAAAGCGTGCCTCATGAATCACCAGACCGGCATCAACCATACCATCGCGCACCGCCGGCATGATCTCGTGAAACGGTAGTATCACAATCTCACCCACACCACCGGGCACATGCTGAGCTGTCCACAGCCGAAACAGTAAGTAAGCGGTTGATCGCTCACTGGGTACTGCCACCCGCCGGCCGGCCAGCAACGCCGGATCATCAATACTGTCTGCTCTGTTTGACGTCAACACCAGTGGCCCGCATCCTCTACCCAACGCACCCCCGCAAGGAAGTAGCGCGTATTCGGATAACACCCATGGTAGTGCCGCATACGATATTTTGACCACATCCGGCCCGTTGAAGCCAGTTGCCAAACTGTTCGTGACATTAATATCCGCATAGGTGACATCGAGTTTCGGCGCACCGGGTATGAGCCCGTATACCCAAGCATGGAAAATAAAAGTGTCATTGGGGCAAGGAGAGAAGGCAATTTTCATGGTAACACCTCCAACAATACTGAGCTTGCTGCTTCCAGGAGCTCCAGAGCATCTTTGATGCGCCATGCGGCACGGTCACGTGGACCGACCAGGTTTGAGATGGCGCGGAGCTCCAGAATTGGTACACCACAATCGTGCGCTGCGCAAGCCACACCATACCCCTCCATGGCCTCGGCAGCGGCCCCCGGCACCCGTGCCAGCAATTCGGCGGCACTCTCTGCCGTACCCGTCACCGTCGATACTGTGAGTACAGGGCCGGTTTTTACCGGCAATTTGGCTGCCAGCAGCGCATCAGTCACAGCGCTCACCAGGCTGGCATTAACCTGAATACGAGTGCATCCTAAGCCCAACTCATCCAAACTACTGAAACCTTCGGGGGTCTCCACTCCTAGATCAGCTGCGACGATCTCCTTCGCCGCCACGACGGAGCCCACATCGGCCTTACCGGGAAAGCCTCCTCCAATACCAGCGCTCACAACCAAACCGTAACGGGCAGTAGCAAGCACCTTCGCCGTATTGACAGCGGCCGATACCGGACCGACACCCGCTAACAAAACGTCAAACCTTCCATCTCCGTGCAGCCCGCGCAACACCGCTTCCCTCTCCACCGGGACAGCGGTCATCACGAGGACGCGTACTTCAGGTGTTGCTTCATTTGAATTCTGATTCATTTTTTTCTCCTTGTATGTTACCTAATGACATAGAGATTGTCTGGATAAAAGCCGAACAGCCGCCTCCTCGGATTGTTATATTTTTAAAATACTATATTTCATTGTTAAAACCTTCAGGCTTCATGAAGAGTTTTTTTGAAACTTTAAGAGTGTTTGATTAAAATTTAACCTTATGCTGCATTCCTTATCATCATGGTGGATGAAGAACGATATCCACCTATCTATGGAAGTCCGGAGGTTATGGAATGGCGAAAGAAGTACCTGTTAACACAGGAACTTTTACGCCACAATGGTAAACGACCCACTGGAAACAAAAAATCTTACCAATCCTCGCTACTCAACTCCCAAAGCAAAGTCAATGCAACGCAAATTGGAAATCCTACTGGCTGAACAACGTTGCCGGGAACGATTGGCCCCAGTAGTGGAACCGTACCAGCTGCCACCACACTGTCCCTAGTTGTGATCAAGAGCTTTAAACCAACAAAGGATTCTCACCTTGTGTCGTGAGAATCCTTTTGTGCAAGTGGAGACGGCTTTTAAAGGACCCGGTGCATGCGGACTTATTTACAGTTGTTGATCTTCGTGCAGAAATACCGGGCTATTACACCGTTTTCATGATCCGATTGATCGATACGAAAACCGGTTCTTGCCAAAAGACCTTCCATAATCCACGTAAAGGTTGAGTACTCCTTTTGAACATGCATTCGAATGTCTTCTGCTGTTTCCGGACCGGCATTTCGTTCGATACCGGTTATCCAATTTGTGATATTCTCTACGTAGTTCTCCTCGGAAAAAACCACGTCCATGAGAAACAATCGCCCTTGGTCCTTCAACATGGTGTTTATTCGACTCAGGGCAGCTAATTTCCAGAAATCGGGCAGATGATGTAGGGCCAAACTCGTCACAATCACATCTACCGGATCGTCGAGATGATCGTACGTCAGAAAGCCTCCATGACTAAACACGATATTGCCTACGCTGTGGGAATCGGCCTTCTTTTTAGCGTAATCGAGCATCAAACGAGATACATCCACCGCATATACCTTCGAACAGCGTTTGGCAGCCTCAAGCGCAAATGTTCCGGTTCCGGCCCCGAAATCAAGGATAACCTGTTCCTTCCGGACAGCCAGACGATCAAGGATAAATTGACTTTCCTGTTGAATATTTCTGAACTGATTATGCCGTGAATCATATGCCTCTACTTCAGCAACATTTCCATAGTCTTTACCGATCTGTTGCATTTCGTCGTATTGCCATGCTGAATAATTTGCCATGTTTGTTCCTTCCCCCTTTCTCCCTTACCCGTCATGAAACGGCTAAAGCTTTATCAAGAATTGGCATACATCATCACCCCTGCCGATGGAGTGTTCAATCTTAACTTGTACCGTTTTTTTTGCTACTGCGGAAAAAATCATCTCCATCATTCCTTGGGAACAATAACACTGGACAGGATGCAACTCTATCATTCCGGAACGAACAAGCGGGCAACCACATACATAGAATGTGCCTCGGACCCTATCCCCTTTAAATACCCACTTCCCTTCCAGGTTCCGCTTTTCTCTGAGAGTATTCCAACCATTCACAAGATCTTCTATTGTCTCTACTTTTCTCCCTAAATAGCTTTCGCATAATGAAAATAGGTCTGAAGCGCATTTTTTACCCGCTGGTTTCATTATTGCGGCTTGCAAATCTTCACCGAGTTGATCAATGCTATCGTGCAAACCTGCTATCCACCTTTTATTCTTATCAATGGGAATATTCATAATGGCCTCCTGAATAACGGTTTAATTTCTCCTCAAACCTATTTTGACAATTGTTTCGTCAAGTAGGTAGCAAGTGGGGACGGTTCTTGCTTGCTAGGAAGGGAAAGTTGGTTAGGTGTTAGTTAGTTAGAAAAACCTTGGACAGGATTACAGGACAAAAAAGGATTAGGGCTGCGGGTAGATCTTTTGGGTCTTTTTTTTTCGACGGGATTAACGGGATGAAACGGGATTTTTTTGATTGTGCATTTTACTTATTTGCGTTGTTTTTTAAGCAATTCATTTTATATATGGTTTTTTAGCTTATTTTAAAAAAATGTAAACAAAAGACAACTCAATCCAACAATCCTGCAAATCCTGTAATCCTGTCTAAAAGGCCTTGGGTATTTCTTTAGGGTCTTTTGAATTATCCATTTTTTAAATATCAATCCTAAATACTGATTCTAGGAATGAATTGGGATCATACACCCAAAATCTTCTAAGCTAAAGGAAAGATCCCGTCAAATCCCGTTAATCCCGTCAAAAGGTTTTAGTTTTTAATCTTGAATTCTTTAATCATTAATCCTGCAAGTCTTTAAGAAGTTGGTTAGTTGGTTAGTTGGTTAGTGGTTAGTTGGTTAGGAAAATCATGGAAAGGGGAGGTGCTTTTATCCATTCCAACTTTAAGCCTATCCCCTATCCCCTAACGCCTATCCCCTCCACATCACTTTCCCACAGTCCCGCAAATCATAGCCACCCAAGCTCTCTACCTCCTGCCGGAACTCCGGCATCTTCATTACTTCCAGCAGGCGCTGAATGTACGGAGTATCATAATATTCACCGGGAATACACAGATCATAGCGCTCCTCCACCACCGGGACAAAGTCCAGGTCGAGCGCCCTGGCCGCTGCTAGTATGCCCATAGCCGCATCGGCCGAGCCCGAAGCCACCGCTGCTGCCACTGACATGTGAGTATAATCTTCACGATCATATCCTTGAATGGTGACCGGGTCTATGTTCTTTTCCTTTAATTTAAAGTCCAGTAAGATACGGGTGCCTGCACCACGCTGGCGGTTAATATAACCAATGTCGTCCCGGACCAGATCTTCTACGCCCTTTATATTTTTGGGGTTTCCTTTAGCTACAATAAGCCCCTGCTGCCTATGTACTAAGTTTATCAGTACTATGGGCCGCCCTTTTAACAGGCGTTCAATGTATGAGACATTATATTCTCCCGTTTCCTCATCTAAAAGGTGGGTGCCTGCCAGGTGCGCCTCTTTGCGCTTTAAAGCTGTGAGCCCGCCCAAACTGCCTACATGGGCTGATGAAAGAGTGGCTTCCGGGTGATTTTTACGCAAGAAATTAGCCAGCACATCAAGTGCTATATCATGACTGCCGATAGCCACCGTTGTCTCCCGTACTTCAGCCAGCGGGCGCAGCAGTTCTACTTCTACGTTATCGCCGGCGTTGTACCCTTCAGACAGCCGCGGTATTCTGAGCATACCATCAGCCCGCACCATAGACATGATCACTCCCGCGCCACGAGAAATAGGAGTAGCTACAATCTTATCTCCCACCTGCCCCATTTTAATCCGCACAAATTCTTCAGTACCCATGGAAGAAACAATTTTCCGGGAAACCGCCACGGACACTTTTTGCGGTTCCGGTAGGCTGCAGGCAAGTTTCCGAAAAACTAAGGGCTTTAAGAACAAATCCGCGGCCAATACTGCAGAAACAGGATACCCCGGAATCCCGATTACCGGCTTGCCACGCACCTCGCCCAGTACCACCGGCTTGCCGGGCTTGATAGCCACCCCGTGTGTAAGCACGGTACCCAATTCCCTGATTAATTCAGCTGTAAAGTCTTCACGCCCCGCTGAGGAACCCGCATTCATGATCACTATGTCGGATTCGTGTAGGGCCTGCAAGAGCCTCTCTTTGAGCGTTTCATAATCATCCTCCGTTATTTTCCACCTTACTGGTTCCGCCCCCCAGCCGGCAAGCATGGAGCCCAGCACTCTGGTATTGTACTCTACTATGTCACCGGGCTTTAGGTCTTCTCCAGGCTGCACCAGTTCGGTACCGGTGGGAAGCAGAGCAACCTTGGGCCTGGGGTGAACTTTAATATCTGGAATCCCCCCGGCCAGCACTCCACCGATATCCACAGGGCGCAGCAGGTGATTGGCGGGCAGTATCATTTCGGTGGCCACAACGTCCTCACCAATGACACGAACGTGCTGCCAGGGAACCGCGGCGGAAGTTATTTCAAATATTTCTTCGCCGGTAAAATGTACGTCTTCGATCATTATCACCGCATCACAGTCACCCGGCAGGGGGTCACCGGTATCCACCACTTGCGCCCTGTCTCCCAGCTTCAGTTCCTTGGGCTCAGCCTCGGATGCACCGAAGGTATCCGCTGCTATAACCGCTACTCCGTCCATGGCAGAGGCGTGATAATGTGGAGAAGAGTTTCTTGCGTATATAGGAACTGCTGTTACCCGCCCCACAGCATCTTCCGTAGGTATGCTTTCCGCCGGCCCCGGCTCTAGTGCCCCGGTTTCGTTAAGGTGTGCCATGTACCCCTGAAGGGCTTCCTCCAGTGGCTTGTCCTCCAGGTAAACATCGCGTTTCATATAGGTGCGTCCTCCTTTGTTTTAGGCGATAGGGGTTAGGGGATTTAAAGATTAAAAGATTAAAACCTTTTTTAGACAGGATTACAGGATTGCAGGATTAATGATTAAAGACTAAAACCAAAATCTTTTGACGGATTAACGGGATTTGACGGGATCTTTCCTTCAGCTTAGAAGATTCTAGGTGTATAAATCCCAATTCATTCCTAAAATCAGGATTTAGAATTGATATTTAAAAAATAGATAATTTAAAAGACCCTAAAGGAATACCCATTGCCTTAATCCTTCTTTATCCTGTAATCCTGTCAAAGGTTTAAAGATTTAAAGATTTTCAGACAGGATTACAGGATTTGCTGGATTGTTAATTTTACGAGCCTTGGATTAATGTATTTATTAATTTGGAATAGAAGGCTCTTTGGATATTAACTTAAAAAAAAATTGCCAAAAGGACTTTGTTAGGAACCGTTCACTAAAGGTAGTGCACAATAATAAAATCCCATTTAATCCCGTTAATCCCGCCGAAAAAAAGACCCCAGAGAATAGCCCAAAATCCTGTCAAAATGGCTTTAAAGGTTATTCCTAACGCCTAACCAACTAACCCCTAACGCCTAAACTAACCTCTAACCAACTTTTTAAAACAGTTTCACCGCCACATATTCCCCTGCTTCCACGCCTTCTTTGTCGGCCGGGATCATGGCCAGGCCGTGGGCTTTTACCATGGTGGCGATGAGGCCTGATTTGCCTAAAATAGGCTCGGCACTTAATTCTCCCTGCTCACTTTCTACCAGTTTAACCCTTATGTAATCTTCCCTTCCAGCCGCGGAGCGCATATTGCGGGTAAGCTTGGCCCGTACGGCAAACTCCAGGGGGTTTTTACGGTATTCTCCATAACGTACCAGAGGCGCAACTAATAGTTCAAAAACCACCATGGCCGAAACCGGGTGCCCGGGAAGTCCAAACACCGGCTTATTTTCAACCACGGCACCCACTGTAGGCTTGCCGGGCTTTATTGATATACCGTGAAACAATATTCCGGGCCGACCTAAGGACTCAATCACTTTAGAAGCTACATCCCTGGTTCCCACCGAACTTCCACCGGATAATATGACCAAATCACACTCACTCACCGCTCCCGCCAGCGTATCTCTCAGCTCTTTAAAATCATCTCGGACCACGCCGTACAGCACGGGCTCACCGCCGCATGCACTAACCTGCCCGTAAAGGGCATAAGAATTTATATCCCTAACCTGCCCGGGACCCGGTTTAACTTCCACCGGCACCACCTCGTCTCCGGTGGAGATAATCCCTACCCGTACCGAATTTAAAGCTTCTACTTCCGACACCCCTACTGCGGCAAGCATGCCCAGGTCCTGCGGGCGAATGATATGTCCCGCTTGCAAAACAGTATTCCCGTGCGGCACATCCTCCCCGCGCAGAACCACATTTTCTCCGGGCCCCACCGGCCTGGTAGCCCCAATGGTATCTTCATCCAGGGATTCGGTATACTCTATCATAACTACTGCATCAGCACCGGGCGGCAGCATGCCTCCGGTGGGTATTTTCCATGCCTGACCGGTACCAAGCTTTCCCCGGGCATCTTTACCCATAAAGATTTCCCCTGTGATATCCAGATAAGCCGGAAGGCTTTCGGATGCTCCGAATGTGTCCTTGGCCTTTACAGCAAATCCATCCATGGTTGAACGGTCAAATCCGGGCACATCATCCTTAGCCGGCACAGCTTTCCCCAGGCGCTTGCCCAGCGAATCCAGTAATGGCACCCTGCGGACATTATTCCCGGGCCTAAAGTGGTTCTCCACTGTTTTCCTGGCTTCGGCAACTGTACGTGCCTGAAAAAGCTCAGTCATCAGAAACACCCCAACTCACAGCTGTGAATTTTAATTTTTAATTCGTCACAAAGCTTTCCTATTTCCCGCACTGAAACACCGCACTCTTCCGCCAGCTTACGGGCGGAAGTGCAGCTGATGCGACCTTCGCCGGCCACTTCCTGCAGTTTACTTTTCAATTCCCCGTTATCCATAA
The DNA here is from genome assembly GCA_009711705.1 of Bacillota bacterium. Taxonomy (GTDB): domain Bacteria; phylum Bacillota; class Desulfotomaculia; order Desulfotomaculales; family VENG01; genus VENG01. The sequence goes on along the minus strand of VENG01000018.1, from coordinate 78,689 downwards.
ATGTATCCCCTTTCACCAAAAAAAATAAAGGTACCCCCAAAAGAGACACCTTAGCTGACAAAAGTGACTCCTTTCCATACGGGAGGCATGCCGGTTTCCCCTGAGTTACACTCACTTAAACACATACCCTCAAGTCATTAAAATGAGTATACCCTACCCTTCACTCACTTTAATAAGCTTTCGTTTAGCAACCATAGCCTTATCTTATCCGGCCGTAGGTCCACTAAATCGGAGACTTACCATTATTAACTTATAATTTTTACTTTCTACATGTAATACTCCCATCCTGCTTAAGCAAAATAATTTAGTTTAAACCCTTTACGACACGGGAGGTATGTTATTTAATATAAGAAACGAAAAAATTCGAAAACCAAGGAGATTACGAAAATGCTGTACGAAAGTACCAGAGGGAAATACCGTTCTGTAACATCCGCTGAAGCAATTAAAGCAGGCATTGCCCCGGACGGAGGCCTATTTGTCCCGGCAACCCGTCCCGGCATTGATTTGGGAAAGCTGCACAAAATGACATCTATGAATTACAACGAAAGAGCCTTTGCAGTGCTGCAGCATTTCCTAACAGATTATAGTGACGACGAAATTAAAGATTGTATTAATAATGCCTACAACATGGATAAGTTTGACTCACCTGAAATCGCCCCGGTAAAAGAACTTTCCCAGGGCATTTATACCTTGGAATTGTGGCACGGCCCCACCTGCGCCTTTAAGGATATGGCACTTCAGATCCTACCTCACCTACTTACCCGCGCGGCGGCTAAAACAGGAGAGAAGTCGGAAATCGTAATCCTGGTTGCTACTTCCGGCGATACTGGCAAGGCAGCGCTGGAAGGGTTTAAAGACGTTCCTGGAACCCGTATTGTAGTTTTCTATCCGCAAGAAGGTGTGAGCGAAGTACAAAAATTGCAAATGATTACGCAGGAGGGAAAGAATGTTAATGTTATCGCCGTAGATGGAAATTTTGACGATACCCAAACCGGTGTAAAAGAAATTTTCGGTGACCAGGGCATTAACAGCGAATTGCAAACCAACGGTTATCGCTTTTCTTCTGCTAATTCCATCAACTGGGGCAGACTGGTACCCCAGATAGTTTATTATTTTTCGGCTTATTTTGATTTACTCAGCCAGGGTAAAATTGAAAGAGGGGAAGCAATCAATTTTGTGGTTCCCACCGGCAATTTCGGCAATATTTTAGCCGGCTATTATGCCCGTGCAATGGGCCTTCCTATTCACAAATTGGTTTGCGCGGCCAATGAAAACAACGTTCTTACCGAATTTATCCGCACCGGTATATACGACCGTAACCGGGGTTTTAAAAGAACCATTTCACCTTCCATGGATATACTTATATCCAGCAACTTAGAGCGTTTGCTGTATGAAATTACCGAACACAATGCCGAAGCAGTTAACGAGTGGATGGAAACATTGAAAGAGAAAGGCTGGTACGAAGTGGAACCCGGCATACGAGACGCCATAGACAATATATTTTGGTCAGAGTACGCCACCGACAGGGAAACAATGCAAACCATCAAGGACACTTTTAACCAACATAATTACCTTATGGACACCCATACCGCTGTAGGGAAAAATGTGTACGATAAATATGTTCTGGCCACTCAGGATAAGACCAAAACCGTTATCGTATCAACTGCCAGCCCCTTTAAATTTAACGCCAGTGTGGCCCGGGCCGTCTTGAAAGAGGAAGAAATTGCAGGGCAAAGCGAGTTTGAACTACTGGACGTGCTGGCCCAGGCCAGCGGCATGGCCATACCTGAAGGGCTCAAGAACTTGGACCAAAAACCACTCCTGCACACCACCACGGTGCCCAAAGAAGAAATGCCCGGTGCAGTGAAGGAAGGTTTGGGGATATAGGCGTTAGGCGTTAGGCGTTAGGCGTTAGGCGTTAGGACGGTTCTTGCTAGCAAGCAAGAACCGTCCTAACTTGTGTCCAAAATTAGGTTAGGATTGATTATTGAAAAACAAATTTAAAAGATTAAGAGCTTTTTGACGGGATTTTGCCTTTAGCTTAGAAGTATTTTAATTCTACATGAATCCCAATTTATTCCCTAAAACCAGGATTAGGATTTATTTTTTTAAAAAAAAGAATTTAAATAACCCCAAAGAAATACCACGTTGGTCTTAATCCTTCTTTATCCTGTAATCCTGTCAAGGATTTAAAGATTTAAAGGCCTTTAGACAGGATTACAGGATTGGCAGGATTGTTGGATTACGGGTTCTTTTCTTAATGTCTTTACTTCAAGGTATAGGATTTTGTTTATATTATTTAAAATAAGCTAAAAAAACGATATATAAAATGAATAGCTTAAAAAACATGAATAAGTAAAACGCACAATTAAAAAATCCCGTCTCATCCCGTTAATCCCGTCGAAAAAAAAGACCCCAAAGAACTACCCACAGCCTTAACCTAACCAACTAACCAACTATCCCTACTTATTAGCTTCTTCTTCCCTCAGCTTCCGACGCAATATTTTACCGACAATGGTCTTGGGAAGTTCCGCCCTGAATTCCACCTGCCGCGGTAGTTTATACTTGGCCAGCTTATCACGGCAGTAATCTATAACTTCTTCTGCAGTAACTGTTTGGCCCTCTTTTAACACCACATATGCTTTTACTGTCTCACCGCGATAAGGGTCAGGTATGCCGGTGACTACAGCTTCCCTCACCTTGGGGTGTTCGAAGAGTACTTCTTCGATTTCCCTGGGATAGATATTGAACCCCCCGGCTACGATCATATCCTTTTTGCGGTCCACTATATAGAAATAGCCGTCTTCGTCCATTTTCCCGATGTCTCCGGTATAGACCCATCCATTGCGCAAGGCATGTGCAGTTTCCTCCGGCATATTCCAATACCCTTTCATACATTGCGGTCCCCTTGCGATCAACTCCCCTTCTTCACCGGTTGATAATTCTTTTTCGCCGGTCTCCACGTCTACAATTTTAACTTCCGTATCCGGGAAAGGTAGCCCTATGCTCCCTGTCCTGCGTTCTCCCAAGAAGGGATTACAGTTAGTAATGGGAGAGGTTTCAGACAAACCATAGCCCTCTACTAGGTATCCACCTGTAAGTTCCTCAAATTTATTTGCCACCTCCACCGGCAGGGGCGCCGATCCACTGATGCATCCCTTTATGGAATCGACCCCATAATCCCGTGCATGAGGGAAATTATTCACCGCGATATACATAGTAGGCACCCCGGGGAATATAGTGGGCCGATAGCTCTTTATGGTCTGCATCACCTTTTCAATCTCAAACCGAGGTAAAATGACCATGGTAGCAGCATTTACCACCGGAAAATTCAGCCCGCAGGTTAATCCATAGACGTGGAAAAAAGGGAGAACTGACAATACCGTTTCCTGCCCGTATTCGCAATTGGTAATCCATTCCGTCATCTGCAAGGCATTAGCTGCAATGTTGCGATGGGTTAACATGGCTCCTTTGGAAACTCCGGTGGTCCCCCCGGTATATTGAAAAACAGCTACATCATTTACCACATCTATATCCACTTTTTCGGTTAGCGGCGGATTCTCTTGCAATAGCTGTTCCGCATGCAGGCATCGTTCATCAGCCGTACCGGCAGGCTGACCTAGACTGAACAGGATCACATGTTCTAAGGGCGTGACATCTCTTACGGATTTGATCACCGGGTAAAGGGCATCGTACGCTACAATCACTTCTGCGCCGGAATCATTTAATATATGTTCTAATTCACGCTCCACATACATGGGGTTTACTTGTACAACGATGGCACCCAATTTCTGAATGGCGTAAAAACCCACTATATAATGAGGGCTGTTTGGGGTCATCAGCGCCACACGGTCTCCTTTACTAACTCCCAGTTTACGTAGGGCTGTGGCAAATGCGCTGACCATACCTGCCAGCACCCTGTAGGTTATTTCCACTCCTTCAAAAATAATTGCCTTGCGATCCGGAAAATCCCGTGCCGCCCTATCAAGTAAATCGGGCATACTTAGTTCAGGATATTCAATGTTAGGCCGCGCCCCTTCGGGGTATTTTTTTAGCCAAGGCTTCTTGCCTGTTTCTGACATACTACTACATCCCCCTTTTAGAATGAACACTCATTCATAGTTGCGTATTAAATGGTAGGTTCTACATATTCAGGCAAATCCCTTTTATATTTTTTAAATTTTTAGCCTATTTGCAAAATTATAAAAATCAGTTATTGCAAAAAGGGGACAGGCACCTTTTTTAAAAAACAAAAAAGGTGCCTGTCCCCTAATGAGCAGGTCAGCTTAGCTGACCTGCTTTACTTGTGTGGACTCTAACTTTTACCTTATTTAATCAATCTTTTTCCACTTTAACCGCACAGACTTTCAATTCCGGTATTTTGGCCACAGGATCCCTCTGTGAATTAGTAAGCTTGTTTATTGCTACAGCCGGGAAATGGAAGGAGGTAAATACCATTCCTTCAGGTACCACGTCCCCAACCCTGGCCTGAACTTTAACGCTGCCCCGGCGCGAGGTAACCTTAACTTTATCGCCGTCACAGATATCCAACTTAGCAGCATCATTTTGGTTGACTTCAAGATATTCCTCACCATAAAACTCTTCCAGTGCTCCGGTACGCTGAGTCATAGTACCGGTGTGATAATGGAAGTGCCTTCGCCCGGTGCTGAGCACCAGGGGATAATCTTGATCCGGTTGTTCCGCCGGAGGAATATATTCCACGGGGCTAAACTTACCAAGCCCGCGCACAAATTTATCCTTATGCAAATATGCAGTCCCGGGATGGTCCGGTGTCGGACAGGGCCACTGCAGACCACCCTCTTCTAAGCGGGCATAAGATATGCCGGCGTAGGAAGGAGTAAGGGCCGCTATTTCATCAAAAATTTCTGCCGCCGAGCTGTATCTCATGGGGTAGCCCATGGCAGTGGATACACCGGCAATAATTTCCCAATCGGCTCTGGCATCTCCAACGGGCTCAATGGCCTTGCGAACCCGCTGTACCCGGCGCTCAGTATTGGAAAAGGTTCCATCCTTTTCGGCAAAGCTTGCCGCCGGTAGTACTACATCAGCCAGTGCTGCAGTCTCGGTCAGGAAAATATCCTGCACCACCAGAAAATCCAAACTTTCCAGGGCATGCACTACATGCCCGCCGTCCGGATCGGACAGAACCGGGTTCTCACCCATTATATACATACCCCGCACTCCCTTACCTGCGGCATCCAACATCTCGCCAACGGTAAGGCCGGGCTCGCCTGCAAGGGCACCCACATCCCAGGCTTTGGCAAATTTAGCCCTTGCCTCGTCCAGAGCCACGCCCTGGTACCCTGTAAATACATTGGGTAGTGCACCCATATCGCAGGCACCCTGTACATTATTTTGGCCTCGGAGCGGGTTAACACCGCTGCTTTCTTTGCCGATATGACCGCACAACATAGCCAGATTAGCAACTGCCAGCACATTATGAGTTCCACAGATATGCTGGGTCAAACCCATAGTATAAAGAATTGTACCGTTCTTGGCCCCGGCATAGCCCCGTGCTACTTCACGAATCACTTCAGCATTAATACCGGTAATATCTTCCACGTACTCCGGCGTGCATTGGGCAACCGATTCTTTCAGGGCCTCAAAGTTCTCGGTACGCGTAGATACAAATTCCTGGTTATATAAATCCTCATTAATAATTACATTGACCAGGCCGTTCAAGAGAGCTATATCTGACCCCGACTTAAGCTGCAGGTGGTATTGGGCCAGCGAGGCAACTTCGGTTTTCCGCGGGTCAGCCACCGCCAGGGCAGCTCCCTTCCTAAGTGCCTTTTTCACCTGCAAGCCAATTATGGGGTGGGACTCAGTGGTATTGGTACCAATGGCCAAAATAAAATCAGCACCGGAAATTTCATCAATTCCGTTAGTCATTGCTCCACTCCCGAATGCAGTTGCCAGACCGGCAACAGTAGGAGCGTGTCAGAGACGGGCGCAGTGATCGATATTATTGGTACCGAACACCGCACGGGTCAGTTTTTGCAATAGATAGTTTTCCTCATTGGTACACCGGGCGGAACTTAAAACGGCCAGGGCACCTGAACCATGATCTTTCTTAATGCGGCTCAAGTTATCAGCCACCAGACCGATGGCCTCATCCCAAGTGGCCTCTTTAAATTCTCCGTCCTTTTTGATAAGAGGCTTGGTAAGACGGTCAGGATGGTGAATAAACCCGTAGCCAAAACGGCCTTTTACACAAAGAGCACGTCCGTTAACGTCACCGTTACAGGATGTTACACCCACCACTTGACCGTCTTTTACATTAAGCTCAAAGTTACAGCCCGTGCCACAATACGGGCAGGTAGTTTTTACCTTTTCAACCTCCCACGTACGGGCACGTGCCCTTAGTACTTTCTCCTGCAGGGCCCCTGTTGGGCAGACGGCCACACAATTGCCGCAAAAGACGCACTCCGATTCCGAAAGAGGTACGTCCATGGCCGGAGTTACCTTAGTGTCAAAGCCCCGGTAGGCAAAATCAACTATACTTTTACCTTGAATTTCAGCACAAGCGCGTACACACTTTCCGCACACTATGCACTTATTCATATCCCGCACAATAAACGGGTTTTCTGATTCAGTATCATAGGTATGGCGTTCACCGGTAAATACGGTTTCACCTACCCCATATTGATAACAGTAATCCTGCAAGAGGCACTCGCCATTTTTACCACAAGTAAGACAATCCAGGGGGTGATTGGCCAAAAGAAGTTCCAATATGGTCTTCCTGGCCTCCACCACTGCCGGAGAATCGGTATAAACTTCCATACCGTCCATTGCTTCTGTAACACAAGAGGCAGGCAGATTACGCATGCCCGGTATTTCCACCACACACATGCGGCAGGCCCCGACCTTGCTCAGCTCCGGGTCATCACAAAAAGTGGGTATGGAAAATCCGGCCTGGCGGGCAGCATTGAGCACGGTGGTCCCTTTGGTCACTGCCACCTGCTTACCGTTAATGGTTAAGCTCACTTCTGCCATTTAAGGTATCCCTCCCTTCACCATTACTTCAAGTCAATAATCTTATTAATTATATCTTTAATACCCAGGGCCTCTGCCCAGGGCACAGGTACAAATTGTCCGTCTTTCTTGAGCATAGGAGCGGTGGGCGGGTCATCACAATATTTAAACTCCAGAGCCAGGCGCCCCTTCAGACACAGCGGGCGTCCCTTTCCGGGCTCAAGCGGAGTAATACCGATAACCTTTCCGTCCTTAACATTGAGATTAAAGGTGCAGCCACTTTCACAGAAGGTACAAGTGACCGGTCTCTTTTCAATTTCCCATGTTCTACCCAAACCCATCAGCGGCTTAATCATCAAGGCCCCCACCGGGCAAACCGCCACACAACGCCCGCAGTATACACAGTCAGAGTCTGCTAAAGGTAAATCCATGGCGGTGGCCACTTTAGTATTAAAACCACGATAGGCAAAGTCTATTACGCTTCTATCCTCTATTTGGGCACAAGTCCTTACACATCGGCCGCACAGAATACATTTATTGGCATCCCGCAGAATATACGGGTTACTATCGTCGATGGGGTGGTCCTTTTTAGCCCCTTCAAAGCCGGTTTCCTTAACACCATACCGGAAACAATAATCCTGCAAACGGCATGCGCCGTTTTTATCACAGGTAAGACAATCCAGGGGATGATTTGCTAATAAAAGCTCCAGAATAGTCTTCCTGGCCTCGATTACTGCCGGTGATTCGGTGAAAACCTCCATACCTTCTGTGGCGTCAGTAGCACAGGAGGCAGGCAGGTTGCGCATACCGGTAATTTCCACTACGCAAATGCGGCAGGCCCCGTACTTGGTAAGTTCGGGATCATGACAAAATGTAGGGATAAATATACCTGCTTGTTGAGCCGCATCCAGCACGGTGGTACCTTTGGGGACGGTCACCTTAACCCCGTTAATAGTCAGGGTCACAGAAGCCATTACAATCACCCTCCCCTCTTAAACCGTTTCAATGGCGTCAAACTTACAATTTGTCACACAACTACCGCATTTAATGCACAGTGAAGGGTCAATCTTATGCGGCTGTTTCTTTTCTCCGGTAATAGCTCCGGCCGGGCAGGACTTGGCACATTTACCGCAGCCCTTACACTTTTCTTCATTAATAACATAACTTAAAAGGGCCGTGCAATTTCCGGCAGGGCAACGCTTATCCTGAATATGAGCCAAATATTCATCTTTGAAATAGCGCAACGTAGATAGTATGGGGTTCGGACAGGTTTGTCCTAAACCGCAAAGAGCAGTGTTCTTAACTACTCTGGCCAGCCGCTCCAGTTGATCTATATCTTCCATCTTACCTTCGCCGTCACATATGCGTGTAAGTATCTCCAGCATACGGGTGGTACCTTCACGGCAGGGGGTACACTTACCGCAGGACTCCGACTGGGTAAAGGTCAGGAAAAAGCGGGCAACGTCCACCATACAGGTAGTTTCGTCCATGACCACCAGACCGCCGGAACCCATCATAGCACCGGCCGCGGTTAGTGAATCATAGTCAACCGATAGGTCAAGCTGCTCTTCCGGCAGACACCCGCCAGACGGGCCACCTATCTGGACAGCTTTAAACTTCTTACCACCTTGTATGCCTCCGCCTAAACCAAAGATAATCTCCCGCATGGTAATGCCCATGGGCACTTCCACTAGGCCGGTATTGTTTACCTTACCGGTCAGTGCGAAAATCTTGGTGCCCTTACTCTTTTCGGTTCCCAGCGAAGCATACCACTGGCTGCCGTTCCTGATTATATGTGGAACGTTACCGTACGTCTCCACATTATTAAGATTGGTAGGCTTATCCCAAAGACCTTTATTGGCCGGGAAGGGCGGGCGCACCCGCGGCATACCACGGTTACCTTCTATAGAAGTTAAGAGCGCCGTTTCCTCACCGCACACAAAGGCACCGGCACCGGCTTTGATTTTTAATCTAAAATTAAAGCCTGAATCCAGGATATTGTCCCCTAGCAGACCACACTCTTCTGCTTGGGCTATGGCAATTTGCAGGCGCTTAATGGCCAGGGGATACTCTGCACGCACGTATATATATCCTTCATCGGCACCAACAGCATAACCACAAACAAGCATTCCTTCCAACACAGCATGGGGGTCACCTTCCAGCACACTGCGATCCATGAAGGCACCCGGGTCTCCTTCGTCGGCATTACAGACTACGTATTTTTTATCTCCCTCGGCCTGGCGCACAAATCCCCATTTTAATCCCGTTGGGAAGCCGGCTCCACCACGGCCGCGCAGGCCTGCCTTCTTGACTTCCTCCACTACTTCTTCGGGCTTCATTTCCGAAAGCACTTTGTGCAGGGCCACGTAGCCGTCATTAGTTATATAGTCGCCAATAACCTCAGGGTTGATATGGCCACAATTTGATAAAACCAGGCGCTTCTGCTTGGCGTAGAAAGGTACGGTTTCATAGGTTTTAGCGTTCTGTCCGGTGGTGGGATCCTTATAAAGGAGACGTTCAACAACCTCGCCACCCACCAGATCACTTTCCACTATTTCAGCAATATCATCTTCCTGCACCCGGGTATAAAATGTTTTATGGGGTTCTATAATCATCAGAGGCCCCTGCTCGCAAAAGCCGTGACAACCGGTGATTTTTACTTCTACCTTATCGGCAAGACCGTTTTTCTTAAGTTCCTCATCCAGGGTGCTCACCAAAGCTCCAGACCCTGAGGAGGCACAGCCTGTACCGGCACAAATAAGTATCTGCCGGTTTTCTGAATCCGCAGGAAGGTGGACCGAGTTTAGAAGGTTCTGCCGCTTTTCCCGGCAGCTTTCATCTTCATGACAAATAGGTCCTTCCTTGCGGCATTTAATAAAATCTTGACAAGGGTTCTGCGGCGTGTGCCGGCACTTATCACAACATTTATCAATTAGTCTGTTCACCAGGGAAACCTCCTTTCTATTCGTATTTATCCAAGATAGCGGCAGCCTTATCAGGGGTAAGGCGCCCGTGCGTTTGATCATTGACCATCATCACCGGGGCCAGACCGCAAGCGCCAAGACAGGCCACGGTTTCCAGAGTGTAACGAAGATCCTCTGTAGTTTCATTAGGTCCAATTCCCAACTTCTGCTCAACAGCATTAAAAACTTTAGACGCACCCCGAACGTGACAGGCCGTTCCCTGGCAGACACGAATAATATTGCGCCCCCGAGGCTTTAAATGAAACTGGGAATAAAAGGTAACCACTCCGAAGGTTTTACTAAACGGAATGCCCATCTCCTTTGAAATTTGCTGCATAACTTCCTTAGGAAGATAACCGTAAATTTCCTGGGCTTCTTGTAGAACAGGAATTAAGGCTCCCTTTACACCGCTGTATTTAGCAAATACCTTTTTAAGGGCCTCCTGCTCGGGCTGTTCAGTCTTATGTTCACATCCACACTGACATCCACCCAAATTTGTCCCCTCCTCCCTCTCAATTCTCACTTTCCCACTCTCATCATATGATACTGCAACCTCACTCCAACATCTAGGCTTGATTTTTTTGACGCTTTTAAATTTCGCCTTCTAGTTGTGAAATTCCTTCAAATATTCTGACTTTTTAGCCGTTTATACTTTAAGAAATAAGGGAACTAATTTATCGTACTTTTTTTATAATCCTGTCCTCAGTTACTAAGATGTGCACCGGACAGTCATGCTGGTCAGGATAAACATTGTCATGCAATTGAAGCTCAAAGGCAGGAGCCAGCCAAATACAATCTTTACCGGTTTGAGGCAAGAAGCGGTCATAAAACCCTCCACCGTAACCCAAACGGTTTCCCTTTTCATCAAAAGCCACGCCCGGTACAATAACCAGATCCAGCTCACCCGGGGTAATAGGCCTTAGGCACTCGGGCCTGGGTTCCAGGATACCATACGCCCCCGGGGTAAGGTCCTCGGGAAATTCCTTTAGCAGTGACGGAACAAGCCGCTTACCCTCCATGTCAGTCAAGGGAACAGCTAATCTTTTACCGTCATTAAGGGCTCTTCTGATAAGCTCGCCTGTTTGTACTTCATGCCGGAAATCAACATAGGCCATAATGGTTGTGGCCTGTTGGTATTCCTTCATGTTGATAATGGCTCTGGTAATATCGTTGCTTTTACTGCTTACCTCTTGCTCCGACAATGCCATCCGCCCCTGTATAACTTCTTTGCGCAGCTCTTTTTTAGACAAATTTAATACCTCCAAACGCAAGTTTTATCACAAACCTTTTCTGTACTACTAAAAATAATCCTCCCCCTGAGGGGAGGATTGGTTGATATATAGTAGCGTTTCCTAACCTGTCGCCCTTAAACGTTATAAACCTTGTCTCCTTCTAAAATCCTAAAGCCTTTTTTCTGCAGTTCTTCAATGGCTTCATCCAGCTTTTCCACCCTAAATACCACCAGTGCCGCGTTAGAAGATTTTTGTATGAAGGCATAAAGGTATTCGATATTAATATGCACGCCCTGCAGTGTTTCAAGTGCCTTGGATAACCCTCCCGGTTCGTCAGTGACTTCAACAGCGATTACATCGGTACCACTAACAGTAAATCCCCCTTTTTTTAATACTTCGTAAGCCCTGTCAGGGTCACTGACGATAAGCCTCAAAATACCGAAATCAGTGGTATCAGCGATGGAAAGGGCCCTTATATTGATATTCTGTTCCCCTAAAACTTTGGTCACCTGGGCCAGCCGGCCGGTCTTATTCTCCAAAAAAACAGATATTTGTTTAACCTTCACGGAGAATCCTCCTTTTCAAAATTGATCATCTTCAGCTTCTAATATATTACAACCGGCGCCTGGCCACAACCCGTATATCATATTATTTCCACCGCCAGGCCGGTCTTTTCCTCAAATTCTTTGTAGGATATTCCAATCAAATCCCTTCCCCGGTGATCAAAGGCAACCGGGGGTAAAAGCACTAAATCCGGGGTCCAACCACCGGAGACGGACACAAATTCTTGTACCGCAGTAACCATATCTTCCAATACCAACAGACCGGCAGCACTAATGGAGCCGCCAAAAAAACTGTTACGTGCGGCTATTACCCGGCACTCCAGGTCTTTTGCAAACCGCTTTATACCCAGTTGGACTATATTTTCCGCTAAGCTCGATGTAACCACTAAAACTTTCTTAGCCCCGTAACTGCCTGCTACTTTGTTTATTTCCTGCCACTCCGGGCCAAGGTCATATTCCATCACCACACCCGGCGATTCACCGGCCTTTTTGCGTATCCGGCAGCTGAGTGTTTCCTTTTTTCGCTCTAGATACACCACGGGATACTCAGCATCCCGCAAACGATGGAAAGCATCTACGCGAGAACACGGAATATAATCGTCAATTTCCGCGATCAGGTCCGCGGGCGCAATTCCCGCACGTTCTGCCGCTGTACCGGCAATTACTCCCACCACTTCCGGCCTCAGGTCATTTAGAGCCGGGGGTTCACAGGTAACCGGCACATTAATCTTATCCCGCAGGCCGGATATCATTTTGCGAACCTCACCGGGCAGCTCAGGCGGGAAACGTAGAGTATCCGGAGCCTTTTTGGTATAACCAGGTATAAATACCCGTATGGTTTGAGCCCCCTCTCCTGCTAAATAAAGAATGGTTTCCTCCAAGTCATCATACCCGTATATATGAGGCATTGCCACCACGCTACCGTGAAATTGCACTTTTGATTGATTTAACATTTGCGCGGACATTATAGCTCTATGAGCATCATGATCTCTCATCATGTCAGCCCGAACCTCAGGGCGACAGCTATTCAAAGATAAGTAGACAACAATTCCTCCTAAATTTGCCAGGAAGGATACCATGTCTTCATTTAGCAGGCTTCCATTGGAGGTAATTTGAATTAAATTATGGGGTAGGCGACGGCGCACCAGGCATAGGATATCCTTTATCTGCGGGTGGGTAAAGGGCTCCCCCTCTGATATTCGAGTTACAGATTCCCCAATAATCACAGGGCTGTGTATATCCATAAACTCCAGACATTCCTCTATTTCCCCTAATTTTACAAGAGGCGTGTTAAATACTTCCACTTGCGGATCATTTTGCCGGTTACTGCAAAAAATACAATTAACATTGCAGCGCGAAGTTATAGGCAAAATATTACCACTCTGGGCACTATAAAGCGCTAAGGCTCTTATATACTCTTGTTTAGGACATTTATTCATAATTTTTCATTCCACAAAGCCAACCTTTTATGTATCAAGTTATTAACAGACTTATCCACACTATCCACAGGAAAGGCATCCACAGCAGTGGATAATTTAATACTTATCCTCACCCAGTTTTAAATTTGGAATGGCATTTAAGGTAAGCGGGGCAAAATTCTTACGCAAATATTTATGGTAACCGGCACAAGCAATCATAGCTGCATTGTCGGTACAAAGAACAAGTGGGGGGTACACCAATTCCATTCCTTCAGCATTTGCCCGCTCCCCTAGCTGGTGGCGCAGCTGTGAGTTGGCGGCAACTCCTCCGGCCAGCATTAATACCGGCGTATTATACTTTTTCGCTGCAGCTATAGCTTTATCAACAAGCACATCCACCACCGCTTGTTGAAAACCGGCGGCCAAGTTTTCCTTGTCTACCGTCTCTCCCCGCTGCTTCGCTCTGTGAGCATAGTTTACCACTGCGGTCTTTAGACCGCTGAAACTAAAATCCAAACTACCTTCTTCCAGGTAAGCCCGCGGGAGTTTTATCGCCGTAGGATCAGCCTCCCTGGCTATTTTATCTATTACCGGGCCACCGGGGTATCCCAAATCCAATACCCGTGCCACTTTATCGAATGCTTCACCGGCGGCATCATCCCGTGTACGGCCAACCACGTTGTAGTCATTGTAACCGTTAATCAGCACCAAATCTGTATGCCCACCGGAAACAACCAGACACAGGAGCGGAAAGTTCAGCCCGGGGTTATTTAAAAAATTTGCGTAAACATGTCCCTCCAGATGGTTAACACCCACTAAAGGTACGTTCAGAGCAAAGGACATTGCTTTAGCTGCGGCCACCCCCACTAAAAGTGCCCCCACAAGACCGGGACCGTAGGTTACGGCAACGGCATCCAAATCTTCAAACCCAATTTTTGCCTCATCCAGTGCTTCTTGTATGACTGCGTTGATCATTTCCAGGTGTTTGCGCGAAGCAACTTCCGGAACAACCCCTCCAAATTTCCTATGCACATCTATCTGAGAAGAAATAATGTTGGAGCTTACATTAAGCCCGTCCACAACCACCGCAGCTGACGTCTCATCGCATGAAGTTTCAACACCTAGTATATTTACACTCACATATATCCCACCATGTCACCAATTTTTTATCATCTGACTATAATTATATCATGGAATGCCTGTTTTCTTAATCACTGCCGTTCCAAAGGAGTTTTGATCATGCCCAAGTACATTAAGGTAGCAACCTTTAATATCCACCATGCGAAAGGGTTAAATGGCAGATTATCCCTCAAGCGGGTGGCCCAAACCTTACAAAAGTTAAACGCACACATAATTGGTTTACAAGAAGTAGACAATCTAATACCCCGGAGTTACTTTCAAAATCAGACCAAGAAACTGGCTCAGTACTTAGATACGTATTACGCTTTTGCACCAAACCTAAAGTTTGGCTGCTCGGGATACGGCAACGCTGTCTTAAGCAAATTTCCTATTATTAAGTCATGGCATACACTGCTTCCGGGGAAGTTGGAACAGCGCGGGCTGCAATATGTACTGCTTTCCCTGCCCGGCACAGAATCTCTGCACTTCTATAACACACACCTCGGCCTATCCACGGAAGACAGGACAGTTCAAATCATTTCTATTATCCGTCACCTGCCGGATAAATCTAAGCCTGTCATTCTAACCGGGGACTTTAACACCGCCACCATATCTACCGAACTACAACCCCTTGCAAAAACCCTTTGTGACACTGGGGGCATTGACCCCCCATACACATATCCAGCCGGTAAACCACAGCACTCCATAGATAGCATTTATATCTCACACCACTGGAGGGTAATTAATATAACAGCAGTGCCAACCACAGCCTCTGACCACTGGCCCCTGGTGTGCACCCTCAAAAACGACTAACAGGGCAGTTCTAACCGGAACTGCCCTGCTCAAGAAACCTATTTTTCTCCAAGTTGGTCCATAAGGTCTGAAAACACCTTGCCGGAAGAATCATTAATTACAATATCCGCTTTATCATCCCAGGGAGTCTCAGTTTTATTAATAATAACCACGTGACGGGCAAATTCCGGCAGGCTTGCCACCGGGTGCACCGTCAAACTGCTCCCGGCCACAATTAATAACTGGCAGCCCGAAAGAATCTGGCACGCCTGAAAAAAATCCTCACTCATATGGTCACCAAACAAAACTACATCGGGCCTTAAAACCCCTTTACACTTTTCACATACAGGTGGATTATTGCCGGATACAACCTGTTCCCTTAGTATGGAAAAGTCATAACCACTGCCGCATTCTATACAGCGACACGTACGCAGATGCCCATGCACTTCCCATACCCTCTCGGCGCCCGCCTTACGCAGTAAACTGTCAATATTCTGGGTAATGGTTCCTAACAAGTAACCTAATTTTTCCAGGCGAGCAAGGGCTAAGTGTGTTGCATTTGGCTGCACATCACCATAGGCTGTCCACCGGTCCAGATTTATAGTATAAAATTTAGCAGGATCCTTGCGCAGTGCGCTTAAACTGGCGGCCTCAATAGGATCAAATTGCTCCCACAGACCGGTTCCCGGACTTCGATAATCGGGAATACCGCTCTCAGTACTTATTCCTGCACCGGTTAATGCCACCGTCTTTTTAGAGTCTTTAACCATGTCTGCAAATGTTTTTATCTTTTCTTGATAATCCATAGGAAACCTCCATTTTGCAGCTTTGAGAAAATGGCATTTTCATTAGGTAATACCGCAAGTTCTCTTTCCATAAAATTATACCAGTCAACTTTAAATGCCAAGCAGTGTAAATTAATACTAAACTAATACCAGCAGGAAAATATTGACAAATGGAGAACTCTTTCTTTACTTATGAATAAGTGTCATTTTAGTAAAAATAACCATGTTAGGGGTTGTAAAAAATGTCAGTAAACTTACTGGATTTATTTAAGAGAAAAGTAAAAAAAGAAAAAAGCGAGCCGGATAACCCTCAAGGTTTAGCACAGGCAACCGGCAGTAAAAATGTCGCACCTGCACCTGCCTACGGGGAACTGGTAGAAGAAATTGACCGTATGGTTAACGAAAAGGAAGTATGTCCTTTGTCCAAACTGGAAAACAAAAACATGGTGACGTACTTATGCGGAAAGCGTAAAATCTTGAACATTAATAAGAACTCCGAACCACCACGAACTTACTTCCTATTTTCAGGCGCTGATCATCAGGCCAAAGAATTGGCTGCCCAAGGCCTTCGCCCCATCTCCAAAAACGAGGCCAAGCAAAAAAGATACGGCCCGGTAAAGGCTCTTTATGCCGGAAATGACCCCAAAGTAATTAAATCCATGCTAGAAAAAGTTAAATAATATTAATAAGAAAGAGAAAACCACAGCCTATTCGCTGCGGTTTTCTTCGTCCAGCACTTTAAGGCCGCAATAACTGCAATAAATTCCACCGGTAGGCAACTCTTGCTCACATTCCGGGCAAACCGGAACTTTAGGCTGCAGGTTAGCAATCTGATCTTCCAGTGCTTTTGCTTCTTCCTCCAACTCCTTGGTTGCTTCCAAAAGTCTGTCTATCTCTGCTTGCAAGTCTTCCTCTCCGTTATGGTGCTGATAAACTAAAAGGCCTATTCCTGCCAAGTTATTTTCCATTTCCTTTTCCAATTTGGATAGTTCAAATTTTAATTTTGTCGCTTCCAGCAAACCAGATGACCTTTTACGAATGTCTTGTGCCTTGGAGGTTAAATCTTTTGCCTTGTCGCCTAACCCTTTAGCTCTGTTTCCCATCTTTTGTAGTAATTCCAAAAACAACACCTCCTTTACAGCTTATTTAGCCAAAATTGGAATTATTCCTTCCTGTTAGTTTAAATAAATTATTCGACAAAAAAGTGAACTCGTTCAGCTAAAGCTGAACATCGGGGCTTCAGATGGGGATTCCACCCCACCTGAAGTAAAAAGATGAACTCCCACTTATAGAAGTGGGAGTCTTAGAAATCAGATCAAACTAGAGTTTCACTAAAAAGTCTAAGTAATGCGTTTAAGTAATTTATATAACCGTTAAACCATATTGCCGTACAACATTGACATTAAATTTATATGATAGAGAAATAACCATTTTTAACTTTCACCCCGGAGGTGAGAAATTATGTCCGTAGTAATTAACCTTTATCTTTACAAACTGCAAAAAGAAGTAAAAGCTGCGTTGGAAAAACAAAAAACCACTGCCCAAGCCCTTAAACCAACGGGACAGCAGCCTAATGATTTCTCTGTACTTTACGGCGAACACTTTTGCCCTGAATTAATTCCTTTTTTATATAAAAGTAAGGGGTGACCTTTTCTCCCAGACAATTTATAATAAAAGGGAATAAAACCTCCTTGGAGAGGCAAAATAGGAAAAATTCTCCTTTATTTTTCCTATTTACCAACACTTTGGGGACGAGTCTTTCCATTCATCGTAAAAGGTTAATTTTAAGAAGGCCCAAAAGTTTTATTAATTTGATCCGGAGGTGGTAACAATGAACTTAATAACAGATTACAGGGTAAACCAGTTGAGCGACGGAAAGCTGATTAGCGTTGAAGTTACCTGCTGTGGGAAACATGTTGGAGAAGTCAGGTTCGAGGACGGTGCAAGCCTAACTTGCCCGGAATGCAATACAAACCACACTTTAAAGATTCAGCATAACCATTTCCACATTAAACAATTTAAAGAATAGGGGGGGATCGGCAATAAAAGAAAACATTAACTCAAAGCATAAGCTACGGGTGAAACCGTACCGCATAACACCCAAGGAAGTATACGCTGAACCCAAGCCATGCCATCCGCCGCAGCCGGACAGTACCGAAGACGATAAGTCGTAATAACATCATCAAAAAGCAGCCGGCTTATCACCGGCTGCTTTTTGATGATGTTATTATTTTTTTCAGCCCTTCGGCCACGTATCCGGCAAACTTGCGGCGAAGGGCACTATTTAGTCTTATATCTTTACATACTTCCATTTGTACTCCAACCACCGGCGGCCCGGCGTATTGGCGTATAATGTAGCCCCCGGAAAAATAGCCCGTGTGTTTGTGCAGCACCTTCCATCCTTCATTGATCAGTACACGGCTTAGCTGACCCAGTGCATTACCCGTTAAACTGTTATAGCACCCGGTACCGAAAATAACATGGTGATTACCGTAATTTTTGGCGGAAAATCCATGCACATCCAAAAGAAAACAAGACCCAAACCGGTCAAGGCACAGCTGGATATACTCCCTCAACTTTCCATGGAACGCATCATAATAATTCCTTCCCGGGGAACCATTAAAGGCTTCTTCCGGAGGTCGGTTAAAATCTACTTTACTCCTTTTTATACCCGCCGCAACAAAAAAAGGGGCCCCCATCTCCCCGGCAATTTCACTGGCCAGTTCCCGGGTGTTCAGATCCGCCCTTGGGTTGCCGGTTATACGGAAGGGGATAGATTTCGGCTCAAGAGAACCCCCATGAGGCGCGGAAATAACCAGTGGCATATCTCCGGGATAAAATACCAGATACTGCACTCCCGCACCTACCTTTCCGTCACTAAAACCTTTCCTTTTGCTCTCACTTTACTACGGACAGCCCACGGGCTGTAAATGTAACCGGAAAACTTTGAATGTACCCGGGACGGTAAAAAAAGGACGCTTTATGTGCGGGCTTTTTGATTAATCCTTGGTCTAAAAAAAACTCTACATATTGTATTGCTTCTTCTTCAGCCAGACCCAGTTTGTCCATAACTTTAGGCATCGCATAATCAGGATAAAAGGAAGCAATTTGGGCATTATACATTTCTCTTAACACATTTAGACATTTCTCATTACCAGTATCCAAAATTGCGCTCATAAAAACCACCTTCCCCGATTCTATTAATCTACATCCTTAATTTTTTGCCGTATCTGTTTTAAGGAAGGAGTGAACTTTTCATTTATTTGTCCCATAAGTTTGGTCAATTCTTCTTGAAATTGTGGATATCTGGCCGGGTCTACCTGTACCCCCTGCCCCGGGTCAACACCTTTTTCTCGCATGGCAGAATCTATACGGGACCTAAACTCTTGTTCCAGGGATTGGTATGCCTGCTCCCTGGACTGTAAATAATAATTAAACACATCCTCTAATTCTCCCATGATAGGAGACATTGATTCCTTATCTTTCTTTATTTGCAGTAATCCTTCCATTATGCGCTGGTCATCCTGCATAGATTGCTCATTCTCCGGGAGAACTAGCCTGGTTACTAAATTATCTTCCAGAGCTTCAAAGATCAGCTTCTGTCGGTCCTGGTCATACTGCTTGACCGTAGTTAAGATGTCAAATTCAGCTTCTGCCAGAAGCCGGCCTACCAGCTTTTGCGCTTCGGGCAGGCATTCCATGCGCATAATATCCGCATCCGTAACGTTTTTGTTTTTTTCTTCAAATCTCTCCATTGCCTTTTCCCAGGCTGTTTTTATTTTGTCTCCCATGCTAAAACCTCCTACCTGTTGTCCACTAGTTTTTCTTGTCAATGTCACGTGAATACTTCTCCCATAGGCCGGATACCTCAGGCACCACCTGCGTTAGGTCACAGAGGGTATCTTGCCCGTTAAGGGAATAAATAGAAACTTTATCTTGTTGAATGACAACAATGGCCCGGGGTTCCACTGTTGCACCCCCGCCGCCACCGCCGGTTCCCAGACCTTCAATGTGGCCGGAACCCAAACCAATGCTCAATGAAATAACGGGAACCAGGGTAACAGTTCCCACCGTAACAGGCTCTCCCAGTACTGTTTTGGAATCCATAAGGCTTTCTAAATTAGAAAGCATAGCTTGCAATGTCCCTTGCAACACGTTATTACCTCCGGGTTATAACTTCCGACTCGGGATTAATATTTGCCTGCTTTTTACTTCAAACAGCCCTTCCGGAGACAATCTCAATTCCGGCAGGTGCGTAGCTGACAAAAATAATAAAGTATAGTTTAGATCGTAGTGCCGGTGCCCCTTTTCTTCCATTAGCCGGCAAAGATAATCAAAATTATGCATATATTCATCACATTGTTGCTTACTCATATGCTCACCCAGGGGCAGGGGCATTTCCAGTACTGGTGACCCGTTATCCATCACCACTATACCACCGCCCAGTTCCAGGACGCGCCGGTGGGCCAGCGCCATAGCTTCCGGATGGCGCCCTATAACCAGAACTCCTCCGGCTGTGGTATAGGTAGAAGCAATACCGTCCACACTATCTGCAAAACCACTGACCAGCCCGTTGCAGACCCAGCGCAAATCCCGGTCTACCAAGGCAGCGAAATGAAGTCCCGGGCAGTCTTCAATATCTAAAAGGCCATGCTTTTCCGGTATATTTTTATCCTGCCTTTTGGTAATTACCGGGTTGATAAGTTTGATCACGGGAAATGGCTTACCGGTACAGGCAATTTGAAACATATCCGGGGTTATTTTCTTCCCTGGTTGGAAAATTTCCTTTAAACCATATCTTTGCCAATTTTCCTGTACAAAATTTACTTTTGGCTCTAAATTTTCAGCCACTACCCCTCCATCAGCCATTACAAGGGATGGAATGGGATTATCTAAGGCATCCAACACAAGAATATCAGCTAGCCTTCCCGGGGCTATTCCTCCCATTTGGTCATCCAACCCGTAATAAGTAGCCACATTCAATGTTGCCATGGGATAAGCGTCCAGCGGCTCAACCCCCTGCTCCATTACCACTCTGAGCAAGTAATCAGTAAACCCCCGGTACGGCATAGGGGGTGTGACAGGATCCATAGTTAACATTACCCTTCCCATATGAGTCCGTGATTCCAAGAGCCCCTTAATCAACCCCGGCAAATCGGGTCTTAGCGTACTTAGCCGCAAGGTGGCGTAGTACCCTAACCGTAACCGCCGTAAGGCTTCCCCAGCATCCAAGCTCTCATGACACGCGGTGACTCCGGCGGCAGCCAAAGCATTCAGGGTTTTTGCTGACGCCCCGGGTGCATGTCCTTCCACCTTCTTACCCAGCTTCTTGGCATTGATTACATTCTCAACCATCTGTTCGTCTCCGGCCAGCAGTGAAGGCCAATCGGTTAATTCCCCCACTTGCCGGACAGCCGGTGACTCTATAAACTGGGCCACTCTATCGGGTCTGAATTTTTCCCGTAGTTCATCCGAGTATGTTTGCGAATCCAGCCTGGCACTCCAAAAAATCTTAATCGGAAGATGAACTGAATCATGGATTAGATTTTTTAGTCCCTCCACCTCCAGGAATTGATATACAAATAAATTGTCATAAACCATGGAAGTAGTGCCCCGGGTCAGGGCAACTTGCGCCAGCGAAAAAACCACTTGAGCCG
Organism: Bacillota bacterium; assembly: GCA_009711705.1. Lineage (GTDB taxonomy): Bacteria > Bacillota > Desulfotomaculia > Desulfotomaculales > VENG01 > VENG01. The sequence continues at coordinate 57,164 of VENG01000018.1, read as the reverse complement.
GAAATGGATGTGCATGGGGCTCCATGTAGCCCGGGCAGAGAAATCGACCCGTTACATCTATCACCTGCGTCTCGGGTCCCACCATACTGTCCGATTCCCCTACGTAAGCAATGTACCCCCCGCTTACCGCCACATTAGCGGGCCAGAGTTCCCGGGTATAAACGTTAATGACGGTTCCACCCTGGAAATAAATATCAGCGGCATCCTGCCCCCCTGACACCCTGATCAATTTTTTGTATTCCTCTGTACCCAGAGGACGAAGCCTGCCGTCTACCAAAGATATCCCTTCTTTTACCATTGTATTTATATCATTATATCAGCCAAGGCAACATCATTCCAGTTACGCTAAATAGCTTTGTCAAGGAAACATGAATGAAAACGGGTCTTTAGAGACACACTTCATATTTAGCAGACCGTTAAACATGCTGGCATACGAAAGCGGGGGCCTATTTTGCAAGCAAAAGTATACCAATTCCCATCCCCTGATGACCTTTGTTTTGTTCAAGTTGTCATTCAGACTTTTCTCTTTAGCCAAACCGGAATTTCCAGAAGACTCATGATCAGGACAATTCAAAAGGTATTGGACCGCTACCGCATTTCGCGGCTCGCTTTTCCTAATTTCATAGTAGAGATATCCAAGGGCAAAAGCGTAACTATTTTCGCCCGCCGGGTTATTCAAGGGCGCCAGTGTCCCAATTGTTCCGAGCCCATTTACCCCCAAAATAGTGCCGTACGAATAATGAGCATAAAAGAAGAAAAGGCACAGCACACTGTAACCTACGGATGTAAATGCGGTACCATTTTTGGCAAGCAAGAGCCTATTTAAGTATACTCTTATGAAGGACGATAACTGTGAAATCACAAACAAAATATAAAATAGCAACCCTAGGTTCTACCAATTTTATAATTGTACTTGTCAATACCATACTCTTCCCGGTATTCCCGCAAATGGCCCAGGCTCTTGATATAAGCCTTAAGGAATTATCATGGCTAGTAGTTATTGTATCTTTCCCGGCGGCCGTCATCAGCCCGCTGGGTGGAATCCTTGCCGACCGCTGGAGCCGTAAGCACATTATAGCAATATCCCTTTTGATTTATGGCCTGGGAGGTCTTTTAGCCGGCGTATCCGTGTTTCTATTTGCCCAACCTTTCTATGCAATGCTGTTAGGTAGATTGTTGCAAGGAATCGGATCAGCTACACCCATGTTCCTGACAACTGCCCTTGCCGGGGACATTTTCCAAAGTGCCGAACGGGTTAAGGCCGTGGGGCTACTAGAAACTGCCAACGGAACCGGCAAACTGTTCAGCCCTATACTTGGTGCCGTGGTAGGTCTACTGGGCTGGTACGCTCCTTTTTTTATTTTCCCCCTGGTGGCAGTGCCCGTAGCCGTGGGTATTTGGATGACCATCAAAGAGCCGGAGCAGCCTCCTGTAAAGTGGGCTGAACAAAAGAAAGCCTTTTCCCTCTTCAAAAACCGTTCACGCATACTATCTCTCATGGCCGGATTTGTAACTCTATTTGTTCTTATCGGCACCTTGTTCTGGATGAGCGATATTTTGTCAGATAAACTGCAGGGAGGTCAAATAGTACGGGGGATAATACTTTCTATGCCTGTGCTGGCCATGATGTTAACCACCCTGGTGGCCGAATTTTTCAGTAAGCACCTGGGAGCTAAACTCACTATGGCCTCTGGCCTAATATTAATGGCCGTCAGCTTAACAGCCATACCCTTTTCTTTTGCAACATTTCTATTTTGGCCGGTTACTGCCCTGGTGGGAGTTGGTACCGGCCTGGTTCTGCCCCAGTTGGATACCATTAGCACATCGGTGACCAAGCGAGAGTACCGTGGAATCCTGACCACCGTGTACGGGTCCGGGCGTTCCCTGGGTGCTGCCCTGGCACCCTATATCTTCGCCATATTGATGGACGGCGGAAAGGAAATAACCTTTTACCCTATTGCTGCCGGGGTGGCAGTAATGGGCCTGTCTGTATTATTTCTTTTACACGATGAAGAGGTTCTGCCCAAGGATTTTATGCCCGAGGGTGCGGTGTAAAAGAATTTTATGTATTTACTGCACCGATTTTTAACTCTTTCCTGTCAAAGTATCCGGCTGAATTATCAACAAACCATACCGTAGAAGGCTCTATCTTATATATTTTCACTGAAGATAGGGCCTCTTTCAACCGCGATACGGAAATAAAGTCCTTAACAAACGGATATTTTTTTAAATAAAGGTTCATTGCTCCGGCCTTTTCCACTGTACCTGAAACGTAGTAGGCCGTTCCTTCAAGTTGTATTCCTTTTATTTCGCGCCAGTTCTTATAATCATCGTTAATGGTTGCGGCTACTGCTGAATTCTCCCTAAGGTTTTGACAGTGCCTTGCTTCGGGCTTGGACAAAAAGTAGAGATTGAACCTGTCATTAACGTAATACAAAGAAGCCGCCCAGGGCAATCCACCCGTACTGGTGGCTAAGGTTAACGTATTATGTTGTTCCAGGTAATCAATTATTTTTTGACACAGTTCACGGTCCAATCTATGCACACAACCTTTACAGGAGGGATTAATAGCTGTAAAGCATGGAACAACCTCTTTAAGTGACAAATTTTTTGCCTTAGTATATAATAATTAGTTCAGGGAGGTTTGATACACTTGAGCTTGAAACAAAAAATTAAAGATATCTGCGCTCTTCCGGACGGAGTAGATTTAGTGGGAGCTGCTCCGGTGGAAAGGTTTGAAGAACTTCCCCGGGATAAAAGACCTGAGCAATTACTCCCCGGCACCAAAACCGTTATCGTTCTGGGTTCTCAGGTTTTTAAAGTGCTGACTGACAGGCTTACTGCGAACAATAAAGTAGGAAAAGTTTCTCCCCGGGACATTTATGAGGCTCATAACTTAGCAGTTATCAATGATCTGACTCAAACTTCATACCGTATAGCCCGCTATTTGACTAACCAGGGTTTTACTTCTGTAAATTTAGGACAGGACCTTACTGACTATCGCACAATTTCTTCCGTCTTTTCGTTTAAATATGCAGCAACCTCCGCCGGTTTAGGGGTTCTGGGTAAAAACGGGCTGGTTATAACACCTTCTTACGGTCCCCGGGTAAAACTAACGGCTCTTCTAACCAAGGCACAAATTAAACCAGACGAGATGGTTTTAGGCGACCCGTGTGAAGGGTGCAGCACCTGCATAAAGGTCTGTCCATCCGGGGCACTCAAAGAGCCGCAAGGCAGTCAGCGGGTAAAGCATGACCGCTTTGTCTGTTGCTCCTTCTATACCGCAAACCAAGGGTGCGGCCTTTGTATGAGCAAATGTCCACGCTAACCAACTACCTGAAAATTAACCGGTTATCTGATATACTGGGGAACAAGATTTAGTAACGGAGGTGTAGAATTGGATATAGCCAGTGAACTTAAATATTTCGCCCTCAGCCAGGGGCTGGTAGCAATAGGATCTGCACCTGTTGCGGCCTATTCCGGCGCTCCACAGGGGCACCGCCCGGAGGAATTCTTGCCGGATGCCAAGACAGTTATCACTTTTACTTACCGCATGAACCAAGCGGCGATAATGAACCTTCCCCAAACTCGAGGTCAATATATGATGGAGTTTAATACCGTTAACCAGTTACTTTCCCAGGCCGGGCATAAAATGACACGCCTGCTGGAAGAAAAGGGATATCCCAGCCTTGCCATTAGTCCGGAGGCCGCCATCGGTGACTATCCACGACTAAAGGCTGACTTCTCCCACAAACACTCGGCCGTCCTTTGCGGGCTGGGGCAATTTGGTTTAAATAACCTGCTGCTTACACCTAAATATGGGCCGGGAGTAAGGTTGGGTAGTGTGTTTACTACCGCCGAAATAACTCTGGATACCTCTCCCATTGATGGCAACCTTTGCGATAATTGTGGTAAGTGCGTAGATATTTGTCCGGCAGGGGCTCTAAATAATTACCAGGAGTCTTATTCTATTCAGACCGGCAGGCCCATAGATAAAGAAAAATGCTCTCACTACAAATTTGCTGTCCATAACGGCAACCGCTGCGGCATGTGCATAAAAGCCTGCCTGGAAAGGTTTTTGTAAAAACCTCTCCAAAATGATAAAACAGAAAATGCCTTTGATGGAGATCAAAAACAAAGAGAAAGGAAAAGGCAAACACATTTGACAGGATTACAGGATTTGCAGGATAAAGAATTAATAGATAGCGTTTTAAATAGCCAATTGGTTATGAGTTTAAGCTTGAAAGAGTTAACTAAGAGTTAATGTGAATTATTAAAAATATAACAAAACCGCCAAGACAAATTAATGCTAGTAAATATTGTATGCAAAGAAATAATGAAGGAAAACAAGCAAAGCTAAAAATCCTGTTGATCCTGTTAATCCTGTCTAAGAAAATACCCCAAAGAAAAACCCCAAAATGTTTTCCTATCAAAACCCACATGACCATTATACAAACTAGTTAGGAGTTGTTCCCAATTGTTCAAACCAAGCCCTAGTTTTTTGCCTCTGATGCTAACATGTTTTTCAGCAGTGGGCGTGTATTATCTTTTATCCCAGCTCCTACACCTTTCTGATACCGTAAGCATGGGTGCCGGGATAACTTTAGCTTTTATTCTTTCGCTTCTTTTCGCCCGCCGGAAGTCAAAATAAGACAGGCAGTAAACCTACCTGCCAAACTTTCTCATAATAGGAGCAATTTTTTCGCCGATGACCGGCACTGCCCCCACCTCCCGGGACGTTATACCACCTACCATTACCACCACCGGAGCGTAAATGATGGCTCCGGCGCAAACAGCAAGAAGGGTCGCCCAGTTGTTTCCCACCTGCACACTAAACATTTGGTATATCTTACTAACTCCCACCACCATTATCAACACAGCAATACTTGGGCGCACAACGGTTTTGCCAAAATGAAAGTCAAATCCCACGCGCTTTCTTATAGCTAATATGTTTAGAAAAGATGCCACTACAAACATAGCAACAGTACCAATGGCGGCAGCTCTAACCCCAAGAGGAGTGGTTACCAAGTAATATGTAATACCAATTTTAAATGCAATCCCGGTAATCAAGCTGCGTACAGGAATATCAGCGCGGCCCAGCCCCTGTAATACACCCGTTGTAACCAGGTGCACAGCCCAAAAAATAACCACCCAGGACACCCAGGCCAGAGGGATTCCTGCTTCTCTGTCGGCAAACACCAGATAAGTCAGATGAGGGGCCAGCACAAAAAGCCCGGCAGCGGCGGGAAGAGAGAAAACAACGGCCAGTCTTACCGCCCTGGAGACCTGCCGACGTATATGCTGCATATTACCGGCAGAGTATACCTCGGCCACGGAAGGTACCAGATTGGCTCCCAAGGAAACGGCAAAGGCAATGGCAATGTTAATAAAAGACATGGCCATTTGAGTGAACTGGCCGTAGGCCTCCGTAGCTTCACTCATGGAATAACCAACCAACTGTAACCGGTCAATGATTAACTTATTGTCCAAGATCCCGGTGAGGGCCATAGCAATGGCGGCAAAGGAAATGGGTATGGCGGTGGCAAAAATTTTTTTTAATAAAGATAATGGCCCTTCCCTCCTGCCGCTGGTATCGCTAGCCATAAGCCGGTGAAATTCGCCCCGGTACAACCAGTGATAAAATAACATGATCCCCGTTGCCGCTACAGCCCCGGGAATAGCGCCCATATTTGCCCCGGCAGCCGCCCAGGCCAGCCCGCGAGGAAGAAATAGGTAAGCAAGTATTAAGGTTCCGGCCACCAGCATAACCTGGTCAGCCACCTGAGATACTGCCACCGCAGTCATGTTCCTGACCCCTTGAAAAAGGCCGCGGTAAGCAGCTGTTACAGCAGCAAAGAAAACCACCGGAGAAATAGCGCGTAAGCCATTATAACACCTGGGATCCGCCACAATACCGCTTTTCACCAGCCATTCCGCTCCCAGGAAGAGACTAAGGGAGGCCACCAGACCGATAACAAACATGGAAAAACGGGCCAGCCGAAAAGTACGGTAGGCGTCCCGGTACCGTCCCACGGCCATTTTTTCCGAAACCAGCCTGGCCACTGCAACCGGGATGCCGGCTGAGGACAGAGTAAAAAAAAGCAGGTAAAAATAATTAGGCAAGCCGTATATGCCCAGCCCCTCTGCTCCCAAAAGCCGGCCCAGAGGCACCCTGTAGACAGCTCCAAGGATACGAATAAAGATTCCCGCTATGGTAAGGACCAGAGCTCCCTTAATTACGGACTGTTTATTAAAACCGGACCTGGCCAACTGTATCACAAACCCCCACATAAAAATAGATATATACAATATAACATTATATAATACGTTGTGCCATTTATTTACTACCCAAGATTTAAGTAAGAGTGCTTTAATGAAGCAGGTACTAATGAAGCTACTCAGAAAAATTCTAGTTGGAAGCTGTAAAAAAACGGTCCATGTAGTCATGTAGCCTTTCAAAAAAAAGCCCTGTAACAAACCATACCGGAGCCATATCAAAGCGTATCAAGCCTAAAAGGTGCCAAGAAGTTTTACCGGCATAATTCCAGGGGCTACTACCGGTTAGTACACGAATCAAACCACCGGTAGAAAATTCAATCACCCAGATAACGATAACCCATATTACACCTCGCACATACCATGGATAAAAGCGCACAATGTCATGTAAAGATTCCAAAAAAATGGCCAGCCCGTATATAGGGAACATCCATAAATAGGTAGTAGCCTGCAAACGCGGATCCCCTCTTAAACCGGATCCCAGACCTGTCCAAAGGACTTCAAGCCCCCACCCAAGTAGCCCGTAAATTAGAAATTTTAGTTTCATGGGCAATATTTTGCTACAACCAGTAATTATTTATGAAAAAACTGCTTTAAAATCACCTTAATTTGACTTAGAATACAAAATCAAGCCGGAGAGGCAATTAAAGGCTTGCATCCTTTGGTTTACAAATAGCCTGTACAATGCTAGTATGATAGTCAAAATGTCGATAACCATGCAAAAAACAAGGTTTTTTTAAAAACTAAGCAACCCAAGTCACGGGAACAACAGGTTTATAGTATTGTAGGTATAGTATTGAAATTAGTATATCTAAGGGAGAAATGTGCGGGAATGAAGGTGACATATTATGACTGACCTCCAAGCCTATCGCATGGAGAAACAATTAGAGTCCATTCACGAACTAATTTGTCAATTAATTACCGTGAGAAATTACATTAAGTCTTTACGGCAGGGTAAAATTCAATATCGGGCGGACGCCCCTGAGGACATTAACAACATAGTACTGGAACTCCTGGAAAGCAACCAAAAAAACCTTCAATCAACCCTTATTGAACTGAAGAGAGCTGAGCTTCAAATAACCCAGCGTATAAAACAAAACTCACGAGAACTGGGGCAATCTTGTTTGTGGAATCAAATATAACCCGAAGAAAAATATTCGGGTTATATTTTTTTATTCTCTTATTGACATATGTTCATAATAAGAATAAACTGATTATGAACTAAGTTCACAATGGAAGAGGTGAATAAATTGCAAATCGCTATTTGTTCCAATAATCATGACTTAAATTCCCAGGTGGATGAAAGATTTGGGCGGTGTGCCTATTTTGTTGTGGTAGACGAAACGGGCAACCTGGTAAAAGCAATGTCCAACTCGTCTCTTAATAGCCCCCAAGGGGCAGGCATAGCAGCAGCTCAATTACTGATCAATAACCAGGTGGACACGGTGTTAACAGGGAGAATGGGCCCTAAAGCCATGAAACCGTTACAGGCAGCCGGAATTGACATCTATACGGGTATTTCGGGCACAGTAGAGCAAACACTTGACCTCTTTTTAAAAGGCAGTTTGACACAACTTGAAACTGCAAACAGTCCCAAGCACGGGGGACCCCTTCCAGCAGAAGGGAGGGCTTAAGGTGGAAAATACTATTATAACCATTGCCAGCGGCAAGGGGGGTACAGGCAAAACTACAGTTGCATCTTGTCTTGCCATGTCAGCCCGGCAAACTGTACAATTCCTGGATTGTGATGTGGAAGAACCTAACGCCCATATTTTTCTTAAACCCCGCCTCACTAGAGAGGAAGCTGTATCACAGGACATCCCGAATGTTGACCGCAATAAGTGCAGTTTCTGTGGCCAGTGCGCTGAAATTTGCATGTTTAACGCGCTGGCCGTGCTTGCTGATGAGGTTCTTACTTTTCCTGAACTTTGCCATAGCTGCGGGGGGTGTTGGACATTGTGCCCGGAAAAAGCGATCACTACCACTCGCCGGGAAATAGGGTTGATTAAAAGTGGGAGTGCTGAAAACATACATTTTACTCAAGGTGAATTACAAGTAGGTACAGCAACCAGCCCCCCTATAATTAAGGCAATGAAAGAAACAATACAAAAAAACAGTCTCGTAATAATAGACGCCCCTCCCGGAACATCATGTCCTGTGGTGGAAACAATGGAAGGATCGGACTTTGTCCTTTTGGTAACGGAACCAACCGCAATGGGTCTTAATGACCTGGCCATTGCTCTGCAGGTAGTGCGAGTATTAGATATTCCATGTGGAGTTATTATCAACCGGGGTACAGATGTTTATAGTAAAGTTGAGACATTCTGCCGTGAAAACAACTTGCCTGTTTTAATGAAAATTGCTGTAGACAGGGCAATTGCTGAGGCTTATGCCATGGGAATACCAGCCGTGGAAGCAAAACCGGAACTGAGGGAAGATTTCCGCAAAGTATTAAACCATATTAAAGGGGTGACAGCAGGTGAAAGAACTTGTTGTCATTAGCGGTAAAGGCGGAACCGGTAAAACCAGTATTGTCGCCTCCTTTGCTTCTTTGCTAACAAACAAGGTGATGGTTGATTGTGATGTGGATGCTGCAAATTTACACCTGCTCTTATCACCCAAAATAGAGGAGCGCCACCAATTTTACAGCCTGCCCAAGGCCATGATCAATAGTGAAAAATGCAACGGTTGTGGATTATGTGAGGATACCTGCCGGTTTGAAGCCATAAAGGAGAGTACTATAAATCCCTTGGGATGTGAAGGATGCGCTGTGTGCAGCCATATATGCCCGGAAAACGCCATAGAAATGGTGGATACCGTGGCCGGTGAGTGGTTTAAATCCAATACAACGTATGGCCCTCTTGTGCATGCCCGGTTGGGAGCAGCCCAAGAAAACTCCGGAAAACTTGTCACTATGGTACGCAGCCAGGCAGCGGAAACCGCAAAAAAACTAGGTTATGATTATATAATCACTGACGGCCCACCTGGCATTGGCTGTCCCGTTATTGCTTCCATTGGAGGGGCTAGTCTAAGCCTAATTATAACCGAGCCTTCTTTGTCGGGCATACATGATTTAGAAAGGATCATCGACCTGTCGGAATTCTTCGGAGTGCCCGCCATGGTTTGTGTTAACAGATGGGACATCTGTCCCGAAAACACTGAGCAGATTAAAAAAATCTGTCGCCAACGAAAAATTCCTTTTGCCGGACAGATTGCCTATGACAATATGGTTATGCTAGCTGCAGCCAGGGGTAAACCGGTTATGGAATTGAATTCACGAATAATAGATGAAATTATCCAAGTTTGGGAGAAGGTTTTTGAGGTTCTTTGTCCAAATATGAAAGTATGACAATAAAGAAGACTTGGTTCAGTTGGGGTTTTGACCCCATCTGAACCTTAGTCGCACTTATTTCGAGCTTACAGCCTGTTAATCCCATTAGTTGGGGACATTCCTGTCCCCAGAGAAATAGCCAAGCTTCAGCAGGTGTGTCCCCTTTCCTTATGCGAGGGCGGGGTCTTACAGGCTGTGCGAAGATAACATAAAAAAACAATTTCAGGGGGAGAGGAAATGAGCACAAACAAAGATGAGTGCACTTCTTGTAACGAAAAGGACAACTGCAGCGGAGAAGACTGTAGTATTACTAAGCTTGCTCCAAACGAAGCATCTGAAATAAAAAGTGTAATTGCCGTTATGAGTGGCAAAGGCGGAGTAGGTAAATCTTCCATTTCGGGCCTTTTAGCGGTCAATTTAGCCCGCAGAGGATTCAAAGTGGGGATTCTGGACGCCGACATAACCGGCCCCAGCATCCCAAAAATGTTTAATTTGAAAGAGCAGCCTCATTCAGACGGCCGGTTCATGTATCCCTTGGAAACATCAACCGGCATAAGAATCATCTCCATGAACCTTTTGCTCCCCAGCGAGGACCAGCCCGTTATTTGGCGCGGCCCCGTTATCTCCGGGGCGGTAAAGCAGTTCTGGACTGATGTAGCCTGGGGCAGGCTGGATTATCTAATTATTGACATGCCCCCGGGGACCGGTGACGTCCCCCTTACAGTTATGCAATCTTTGCCTCTAACAGGGTTTGTAATTATTACTTCACCTCAGGATTTGGCCTCCGTGATCGTGAAAAAGGCTGTTAATATGGCCCAGCAAATGGATGTCCCCATACTTGGGATGGTGGAAAACTACAGTTACCTTAAATGTCCGGATTGTGGTACCGAAATTAAGCTATTCGGCGAAGGCCACGCGACAAAACTGGCAACTGAAACCGGCATTCCAATGCTGGAAATTCTGCCGGTGGATCCTTTACTTGCAAACCTGTGTGACAATGGGCAAATTGAAAATTACCCGCCCGAATTGTTTAAAAATTTTTCCACTGTTAAGACCCACGCGTAAACAAAATTTTATTAAAAGCGCGCGCTTTAATACTTTAAAGTACAAAAAACCTTCCTGGATGTCAGGAAGGTTTTTTGTACTTTTGTGAAATAAATAATTTTTATTATAATGTAGATTTTTACGAAAAAATATATTATTTCGTTAATTGGTGTGCTATAATTATTGACGGTTTCTATATTTTTTAACTAAATAAATTCTAATTTTTTGTCAATTAGGCGACAGCCTATATCTTCCCCTTATGCCATAATTTAAAGACCACAGCTTTAATATGGCGCCCTTTTTATAAGCCCATGGGTTTTTACTGAGTAAGGTACCTTTTTTTTCAAGAATTGCAGCAATATTTAAGATGTTCAGAATGGTGCAAACTAATTTAAGAGAATGGAAAGGAGAGTTATTTACTATGCTTTCCCAAAGGATTTTAACCAAAAATCCTAAGGCCGATGCTTACCTTGACGCCATAGAGATGGCGACCGGTATTTGTCTGGTAAGTTTCTTATGGGCACACATGCTATTTGTGTCCACCATAATCCTCGGCCCGGAGGTATTTAACGGCCTATCTGAGTTCTTCGATATCTATTTACTTTCGTATATAGGTGTCCCGGCTATTGCCATAATAGGCCTCATTCATTTTGTAGTGGCGGGTCGTAGAATTCCTACCAACATAAGAGATCAAAAGATCATTTGGCAGCACGCTAAAATGCTTCGTCACACCGACACCTGGACCTGGATATTTCAGGCCATCACTGGCATGGCCATACTAGTACTGGCAGCACTTCACATCTGGGCAATATCCACCGGATGGCCCATTCGTGCTGAATCCGCCGCCGAACGCATGCAAGCCTTTTGGTGGTTTTACTTGATTCTTCTGGCTTTAGGCGAATATCATGCCAGCATTGGCCTCTACCGTGTATTTGTAAAGTGGGGCTGGTTCCCGCGTAAACCCATTTTCTTCGTGCTTAAAGTCGTTACTGTAATCATTATTGCCCTTGGACTAGGTGCCATGTGGGTCTTTCTTCAACTAGGAGGTGCAGCATGAGCGCTTATAAAACTTATGTAACTGATGTATTAATTGTTGGAGCAGGATTGGCAGGAGAGCGTACAGCCGTAGAAGCAGCAGAAAACGGACTGGATTCTATTATTTTAAGCCTGGTTCCACCACGCCGTTCCCATAGTACCGCTGCCCAGGGGGGTATGCAAGCATCTCTGGGGAATTGCGCCATGGGTGAAGGGGACAATCCTGACATTCACTTTCAAGATACGGTAAAAGGATCGGACTGGGGATGCGAGCAGGATGTAGCTCGCCTTTTCACAGAAACAGTACCCATAGCCGTACGCCAAATGTCACACTGGGGTGTACCCTGGAACCGTGTAGTCGCCGGTAAAAAGACTCTTCCCGACGGAAGGGAACTTGAAGAAAAGAAAGAAAAAGAAGGTCTTATCACCGCCCGCGACTTCGGCGGTACAGCCTTCTGGCGTACCTGTTATACTTCCGACGGCACCGGACACACCTTGCAGTACGCCATGGACTCACTGGTCTTGAAACATGGATGTACGGTACATGACCGTATTGAAGCTATATCTCTCATTCACGACGGTGAAAAGTGTATAGGCGTAGTTGCCCGTTCACTGCGCACCGGTGAACTGTTGGTTTATGTAGCCAAGTCCACCGTTATTGCCACCGGTGGTTACGGACGCCTTTACGGTGCATCCACCAACGCAGTGATTAACGAAGGCAGCGGCATGTTTATCGCCCAGGACACAGGCATTGTTCCTCTGGGTAACATGGAAGCTGTTCAATTCCACCCTACCGGAATCGTTCCGGTATGGATTCTGGTAACTGAAGGTGCCCGTGGTGACGGCGGTTACCTGTTGGATAAAAACCACCACCGCTTCATGCCTGACTACGAGCCCAAGAAAAAAGAGCTGGCTTCCCGTGACGTTGTATCGCGTAGAATGACCCAGCACATTCGTGCGGGCTACGGGGTAGAAAGCGAACACGGCCCTCACCTATGGCTGGATATTCGTCACCTGGGTAAAGAGCATATTTATACTAACCTACGTGAGATTGCAAATATATGTAAAAACTTTGCCGGTATAGATCCGGCCAATGAATTAATTCCTGTCCGGCCTACCCAGCACTATAGTATGGGCGGTATTAGGACAAACGCTGACGGGCATGCCTATGGTCTTAAGGGACTATTTGCCGTCGGTGAATCTGCATGCTGGGATCTACACGGATTCAATCGCCTGGGCGGTAATTCCCTGGCGGAAACCATCGTCAGCGGCATGGTTGTAGGTAAGAAAGTATCCGAATATACCCTGGGAGCTTCCCTGGAATACTCGGAACAAACCATTAAAGACGAAGTTACCAAACAAGAGAATCGCATCAAAGATTTGATTTCGGGCAAAAACGGAAATGAAAACGTATATAAGATCCGCGGTGAAATGGAACAGACATTGATGAATTACGTAGGCATCTTCCGCAAGGGAGAGGACCTACAGACTGCAGTAGACAAGCTCCAAGAACTGCACCAGCGGGCCCAAAAAGTAGGGCTTCAGTCCAGCGGCGAAGGAGCAAACCCCGAGCTTGCTTCAGCCCTTAGGATTAGAGGCATGGTTCGTCTGGCTCTTTGCATCTCTTACGGTGCCCTGCAACGTACCGAAAGCCGGGGCAGTCACGCCCGGGAAGACTATCCCAAGCGGGATGATGAAAACTGGCTCAAGCGAACACTGGCCTACTGGCCGGAAGGCGCAGACTTGCCGCAACTGGACTACGAACCTGTTACAATCACCGAATTGCCGCCGGGTGACCGCGGCTACGGAGAACATGCCGGTTAGGAGGTATAAAAATGGGTAATCGAACTTTAACCTTTAAGATTTTTCGTTATAATCCCCAGAAACCCGAAGTAAAACCTTTTATGCAGGAATATAAACTGGAAGAAGTTTCCGGCATGACTATCTTTGTTGCTTTAAATAAAATAAGGGAAGAGCTAGATCCCTCCCTCATGTTTGACTTTGTCTGCCGGGCTGCCATTTGCGGGTCCTGTGCCATGGTAATTAACGGGCGCCCGACTTTAGCATGCAAAACACTGACTAAAGACTTGCCTGCTAAAATCAGCTTGCTCCCACTACCGGTATTTAAACTGGTAGGAGACCTTGCAGTGGATACCGGAACCTGGTTTCGGGACATGGCCATTAAAACCGAGGCCTGGGTCCATACAACTAAGGAATTTGACCCCACGGCCCTTGAGGAGCGCATGGATAATAAAACAGCGCAGGAAATTTATGAGCCCGATCGCTGCGTGGAGTGCGGTTGCTGTGTCGCCGGTTGTGCAACCGCCAACATCCGGGCAGACTTTCTGGGAGCAGCCGGCATAAACAGAGTAGCAAGGTTTATGCTTGACCCCCGGGATGAGCGCTCTCCGGAAGAATACTACGAAGTAGTCGGCGCGGAAGAAGGAGCCTTCGGGTGCATGGGCCTCATGGCCTGCGACGACAACTGTCCCATGGAAATCCCTCTCCAAACACAGCTTTCCTTCGTACGCCGCAAAATGCTGTCCCAAGGCCTTAAACTAAAAACTGAAAAAGTAGCACTATAAATATTATAAACACGAAAAGGGACAGGTTACTCTAGAGTAGCCTGTCCCTTTTTTTACGATACTTAGTCAGATGGCCTCGATAATCTCAGCTAAATCATGAACTCTTTTTTCCTTGACGGTTTTTACAAAATCTTTATTGGGTGCCACGACTCTGATAATTCCCTCGACATTTCTAATAGCTTTTATCATACCTCCCACTTTATCCAGAAGCGGGTCAGGCAACATTTCTATTGAGCCAAAGTTCAATTCTACTTTTAAAGGCTTCACAAACAGCAAACCTTGAACTGCTTGCGTGAGAGAAGCAAAGCTCTCTTCATTAAGACTAGGGGAAAGGACAATGTGAAAGGTGTTTTCACTATTTTTAATTACAAACGGGGCATCATCGATTCCTTCCGGTGCATTTTCATCCGGAGCCTCGTTGGACTCTTCATTGGGTTCTTCAATGCAGGTACCCAATACCTTATTGACCACCTTGATCACCGACGCAGAATCGATTGGTTTGATTATATAATGTTTTGCTCCTTCTTTGAGGGCTTCCAAAACCATTTTTCGTTGATCCAGGGCACTAACCATTATTATTTTTGCATCAGTAAATTCTTTCCTAATTAGCCTAACAGCCTCAATCCCATTGACATTGGGCATAGTAATATCCATCGTTACCAGATCAGGGACATGGGTTCGATACATTAATAGAGCCTGTCCCCCATTTGTTGCTTCCCCCACCACCGTGTGGCCGGCTTGAACAAATATGGTCTTTAAGTTGCGGCGCATAATTGCAGAGTCATCGACAATTAGAACTCGTGCCATATAAAAAGCCTCCTTCTACCTTATACTTTCATCAACCAGACGCCCGCCAGCAGCACCCTCCGGCATAATCAATCCTAAGTTAAACCGCCCGGCAGTTATTTGCAATTGACATCTCCAGATCTGCGCTTCCTTATATCTCATTAAAGCTTCCTCTGATGTTAAAGCAACCGGACTGTCGATAACTAACAATTCCTCCAGGCCTGGAAAGTGTTTGACGGAATTCCCCAAAATTGTATTAGCACTCTCTGCTAAAACATCCTGCATATATTCATCTTCTTCACCCGGCTGAAGATCATCCATTAAATAATTTCGCACCATTAGGCGTAAGACCTCGTCATCAACACTTAAAACAAAATAACATTCGATAGCTCCCCTGATAGCCAACAGAGCTGTCTTTTTATAAAGCTCCAAAGAGTCGGGCCGGATAACAGAAGTTTGATCAACAGGTTCCGCTTCCAATCCCATTTGTTCATTAAGAAAATGTTTAGCAGTCTCCAATAAGGGCTCTAACAAATCGCTGACAGGCACAGACCAGGCTTCTTCATTCTCCAACGGCAGATGGAGATAGAACGTAGTGCCCTGACCTAAAACCGTTTCTACTCTGGGGTAGCCCCCCAGTTTTGTCAACTCATGACTGAGTGCGGCTAAACCCACACCCCTTCCGGAAACATCCGTTATACTTTCTTTAGTAGAAAAACCATCAACAAAAATAAGCTGCATAACTTCATCATCACTAGCTCCCTGTAGCTGTTCCTCCGGAAGCACACCTTGAGCCAAGGCCTTTCTGCGGACAGCAGACACATCGATGCCCCGGCCATCATCGCTAATAGCCACCACAATATACCGGTCATTGGTCGAAATATTTATAGAGACCTGGCCATATTCCTCTTTGGCACAATCAATACGTTCGTCCCCAGTCTCCAGCCCATGATCGATGGCATTACGAAAAACATGTACTAGTGATTTTATAAGGCCCCTGTAAACATCAGGGTTTACTTGAAGCGGTTCCGCAGTTATCTTAACTGGATACACAAATTTCTCAAAGCGTTCCGCCAACCTACTGACATAATCCGGGAAAGAGTCAAATAAATCAGCAAAAGGCTTATAGCGGAGCTTGCGGAGTTCCGGAATCAACAGTTTACACTCTGAGGGCGACAAGAGAGTCTCGATTCGTTTTTCTATTTGCATTAACTTGCTCTTGCTGATGACCAATTCATCGTCCTCAGTTAAAAGCTTTTGTCCCAAAACCTCCTCAAGGTAAGTCAAGTCTTTCTCTAACCAAGTATATGGCTCTAACTGGCTAAATAACTGCTTAAGTTCTTCTTGATCCAAATGTAATCCCCCCTCATTTTTGAAATCAGTCATCTTAGTTTCCAGTTGGTGCAAGCACTCTACTACAAAACCCATATTCAACTGGCTGAAGTTACCTTTAAAGGTATGAAGCCGGCGAAAAATGTCGGCAAATTTTTCTTCTTTCGTTGCCGGCCCTGCTAAAATCTTTTGCAGTTCAGAAGTACTAAAGCGGTGAAAATCATTGACATTTTGGATAAAGTCAGTTCGATTAACGATAACCTTAACGACCATTTTCAAAAGGTTGCGTTCTTGCTCCACCTGGCTTTCCAATAATCGATTCTCGGTAACATCACTTAATACAGCCATACAGACTTCCGCACAGCTGTGCCCGGCATCCTCAATCATTTTATACTCCACATTTATGTACTTGTAATTAATTAATACTTCGGTGGGGAGTAAAGGAAGATAAACCTCTCGCGCGTCTTCATTCTGGTGATTAAAGATCTCAAAGAAGAGGGAGTCAACAAAATCTTGTTGTTCCCGGTCCTTTGGAAAAATAAGATCGGCAAATTTTCTCCCCGCAATTGCACTGCCAAAGATTCTTACACATTCGCTGCTATACTCCTCACGAACTAATAAATCCGGTCCAAAGGACAAAAACCCCTGACCTGCGTTATTGAGAAGATTGCGTAAAGCCGTGGTACGGGAAGCAACAGTTTCTTCCAGCACTTCATTCCAGGCGGCAATTTCATCTCGCTGTTCTTCAATCTCAAGAGCCTGATCCTCCACCTGCTTCAGATTACGTTCATTTTCTTTAAAGAGATAATATTTGCAACTTTCCACCGGATTAAGGTTGTTGTAAATAGCCAGCATCATATCCCTACAGTTACCATAGCCACACGATGCACAGTTGATCCCTCGCTCTTCCGAGGTGGGCTTATGCATAAGTTGCCATATATTTTCTTCCTCGTCTGCAGATGGAGAGCGAAGATACTGGTTAGCAGATTTATCATTATAACGGCGAGAATAAGCTGACTTAGTCTTCTCAAGTTCCCGGTAAAATTCCCTAAAAACTTCTCGCGGGTCGCCTTCCATCACAGTCTGGTGCTTTTCAATCTGTGCTTCCTTACGTTCATCAATTATTGCATCAATCTGATACTTGGAGAAATTATGACTCACGGCTGGGCCACCGTTACAACCGTGGGCACAATTAAGAATGTCCACTAAAACAGGAACTTGTCCCAACCGTATATCATCGTTTAAATCCGGCAAATAGTTCCCATAGATCTCCCGTGGGCCCTCTACCCTAGGAATACCTGCATTCCGAACCTTAATTCCAAAACGCCTAAACGTATCCGTTAAACCACCTGGTTGTGAATACCCCACAGCCCGTTCAGCCTCGGGCGTATCGAAACCCGACGCTTCCAAATCCTCTAACTGGATTCCCTGCTGTTCCAAATAATTCGTTAAAGACTTAAACGTTACGTTATAGGCCACGGCCCCATGGGTATTTGGATCATGAAACTCTCGCCGTTTGGCTAGACAGGGGCCGAGAAAAGCAAGTTTTAGATCCTGATACTCCGGTTGAGTCTTAAGCCAGATAGCTGCATCAATGGTGGGCGAATGGGTGGGCGCGAGATAGGGCACCAGATCGCTTTGGTAAGTCTCTATGTAGCTAACAACAGCCGGGCAGGGCTGAGCAATAATGGGGGTTTTAACGCCGGCTTCTAAGGCCTTAACGTAAAGATATGTAGTAATTTCCGCACCAAAACTAACATCAAAGACATATTGTACACCTAAACGGCGTAGAGCCGTTATTAATTGTGGTAACCAGGGATGGTAATTAACAGCAGCTGCCGGTGCAACCAAGACACCCAGAGGAACTCCAACATCTAAGTCTTGAAGAAACTCAGAGCAATCATCCACTCCATAGCGTGCAAAATGGCCTTTTTCAACGCAGGCCCTAATGCATTCCCCACAACCGATGCATAGATCGGAATTTACTGAAATCCCATCCGTTTCTACCACATTACAGAGTTTTACCGGACAAACACGAATACAAGCCAGACAATGCTGGCATTTGGTTTTATCTACTCTAATTACTTCAGGTAAACCCATTTTAAACTCCCCCCTTCAAACGCAGCTCAAATCTTAATGGACAATTATTCCGATACAACTTTGTTTTTCCCGGAATGTTTGCCCATATACAACCGTTGATCGGCCAAGTGGTATAATCGCTCGTAATTATCCGCCTCCGTAGGATACTCAGCAACCCCAATACTTACCCCAAGTTCAAATTCTTCAAGCCCCATTCGTTCTTTTAATCTATTAATCATACGGATAGACTCCGGCCCTTTTTGCATATCGACCAACACCAAAATAAATTCGTCTCCTCCACTGCGGGCCAGAATATCATACTCGCGGATACTAGCTTGTATGTTTTTTGTAATTACGCATAAAGCCTGATCTCCAATGGGGTGCCCATGAGTATCATTGAGTCTCTTAAATCCATCCAGATCAAATAATAAAAATAGACAGGTTGACCCACGACGTAAAGCAGATGCCATTTCTGCCTGAAAGCGCTGGCTAAACCCCTGCCGATTAAGGATCCCGGTCAAGGGATCGGTTGTAGCCATCTGCTCCAGTTTATGCCGCTGCCGGATAGTCTCCAAAGCCACGCCTAAACTGCGGGCGAAAGCAGCGAATATTTCTTTACGCGTCTCCAGTTTAGTATCGATAAAATCAAATAACCACAATTCACCAATTATACCGCTATTGGTTTGCACCGGCTGAATTATAAGTTTGTGCCACGGAAAACTTGCTTCTGAACCGTACCCAGAGGGTGTAAGCACATTGATGTAAGTTTCTTCATGGCCCGAATAATTGTCTGGGTCCAACTGCATTTGATCAAAAATCCACTGTTCCCAGCCACTATCATTTTGCTTGAGACGGCCAAACGGTGCCTGTACTTCCCAGCCACCAGCTTGCCGCATAAAGAAAAATCCGGCCTCAAGGTTCAAAACCATAGCCATCTCTCCAGCTTCTTCCAGCAATTGGGCTTCGCTTTCAACCTGGACAAGGATTTCTGTTCCCCATAACAATAAATTCAAATCTTTTTCTCGCTCCAATGCGTATACACGCATTTCATATTCATGTACCAAGGACGCTGCCAAAGGACCCAATTGATTAAGCCATAACATTATGCTGCCGTCAAAAGCCCCGGAATCAGTAGTAAACAACCCTAAAATTCCTAGCTCCTTTCCAAGATGCCGCAATGGAAAACTAAGTAAGTGTTTAAAACCGGGACGTTCAATTTGGTTATACAGCATAGAAGATAACCCTTCGACCGGCTGGCTTAAAAACTTATCGGATTGTTCATTCCACCAATTCGAACCTTGATTATTTTCCCTACCGGCACTCATAACATCATTAACACTCACTTTGCTCAAGATCCTTTCATCTTGAGCATTTTTCGCGCTTTTGGCCAGTAGGTAATATTTCTCTGGTCTCGCTACCCAAATAGCAGCCATCTGGCAGCCGAACAACTTTAAACAGCCCTGGACAAAAATCTGTAACGCTGCCTCGGTACTCATTTGCCTGTTTATTTCTTGGATTAGTGTTGCAACTACCCCGATTTGTTCGGCCAAGGGAGAATTATCTACCCCATATAATAATACATAGCCACCATCCACATTTTCAAATTCCATTGATACAGCCACTACTTTAGTGCTGACTAATTGATCATCCTGCCAAGTTTGATATTCTTCCACAAAGGTTCTTCTACTAATCAAGGCCTTACGCATAAGCGAGTGCTCCATCACCGGTTGTCCGAATCCAATGCCCAATTTGCGCTGTGCATCTGGCGAGGCATAGATCACTGTATTTTTATTAGCAACTAACCAATACACCTTGCTATTGGGCCATTGAGAAAAAATTTGCTCTAATTCAGTTAATCTTAATCCCATTGGCTTCAAGGCATTTCCCACCTAACTATATATTGGGGTCAGGCTTGAATTATTCACTTATTCCCTCCTCAAAACTCCCGACAAATTCCAACATAGCCTGACCCCTTCCTTGTCTCTTATCTTCCACAGCATTTCTTATACTTTTTCCCACTACTACAGGGGCATAGCGCATTTCTTCCATTTTCTCTACACGCCTTGGCTCAATAAGAACAGAATTCCATTCTTGATTACATCTTTGTTTTGGTTGTTCTTCAAGTTGCCTTAAATACTCCTCACTTCGCGACTTAAAGGCTTAAAGGGTTAAATATTACTTCAAATGGGAAAAGTTCTTCCCTTTGCTGAACCTCCAACGCCAAATTCAACTTGGGCAAGTGATAAAAAAGCCCTGCCAGCAGTTCCAAGTCATAACAACCTCTTATTAATCAAAACAGGAGGGAATGAAAGAAAAGCTAGCAATGGCTCAAATTAAGTTCAAACATTTGCGTGATAAAGAATGCTCTATCGAGAACATTGCCAGGACCATTGGAGTAAATTGGCTTTTGACTCAAAGTATGCGGGTTAGTAGTGGCTTTTACGGTTAGTATAAATAAGCCTAAATAGCGATGCTTTCTAAGTATTCATCGTAGGTTAAACTTACGTCTACCATATTGGTTGGTGTAATTTCAATAATGCGGTTGGCAACGGTTTGCACTAGCTGACGGTCATGGGAGGTAATGAGCACATTACTGCTATAATCACGTAAACCATTATTTAAGGCGGTAATCGCTTCTAAATCCAAATGGTTGGTGGGTTGATCTAGAAGCAGTACATTGGCATGACAAAGCATAATTTTAGCTAACATACAGCGCACCCGCTCGCCACCGGAAAGTACTTTAAGCGGCTTAAGGGCCTCTTCCCCGGAAAATAGCATTTTCCCTAAGAAACCTCTGACGTATGTGTCGGCTTTATCGGATGAATATTGTCTCAGCCAATCCATGATGTTCAGTTCCTGATCTTCAAAATATGAGGAACTATCCTTGGGGAAATAAGCCTTGGTGACAGTAATACCCCATTTATAGTGACCACTATCAGGCTCTAACTCACCGCTCAAAATCTTTAGGAGCGTTGTGTATGCAGTCTCGTTAGTCCCAACAAAAGCGATTTTATCACCTTTGTATACAGTAAAGTTTACTTTGTCGAGAACTTTTTCTCCATCGATGGTTTTACTTAAATCAACCACCGTAAGAATATCATTACCAACTTCCCTATCAGGCTTAAATCCCACATAAGGATACTTACGATTGGATGGTTGGATATCATCTAAACTTATTTTCTCTAACATTTTTTTGCGCGAAGTAGCCTGCTTAGACTTGGATGCATTGGCACTAAAACGAGCAATAAACTCTTGAAGCTGTTTTGCTTTTTCTTCTTTTTTCTTGTTCTGATCTCTTGACATTTGTAATGCCAATTGACTAGATTCATACCAGAAATCGTAGTTCCCTACATAGAGTTCAATTGAACCATAGTCCACATCGGTTATGTGAGTACAAATGTTATTCACAAATTGCCGATCGTGCGTCACAACAATAACAATTCCTTCAAAGTCAATCAAAAATTCCTCTAGCCAAGTTATGGCTTTAATATCTAAATGGTTTGTGGGTTCATCTAGAATTAGGATACCAGGTTTACCAAAAATGGCCTGTGCTAAAAGCACCTTCACCTTCTCTACCCCTTGCAACTCAGATATTACTTTACCGTGAAGGTCCGTCCCAATTCCTAATCCTTGTAGTATGGTAGAAGCTTCTGATTCGGCTTCCCAGCCATTCATTTTACCAAATTCATCTTCCAAATCGGCCGCTTTCATACCATCTTCATCACTAAAATCTGCTTTACTATAAAGCTCCTCTTTTTCTAGCATAATTTCATATAGACGTTGGTTGCCCATGATCACGGCATCTAGCACGGTACATTTATCGTATTGATAATGATCTTGTTTTAAAATAGACATCCTTATACCACGTGAAATTACAACTTCACCGGTATCCGGCTCAATCTCGCCAGAGAGTATCTTCAGAAATGTACTTTTTCCTGCTCCATTTGCACCAATAACTCCATAGCAATTACCCGGAGTAAACTTTAAGTTCACATCTTCGAAGAGCTTACGTTCTCCGTATCGTAATCCTACATTATTTACAGTTATCACATTGTCCCGCCTTTATATTTAAATTTACACATCTCTATATTTTATCACAACTGAGCCAAATTTACACGGGACTCTTCCAGCGTTTGTCTAAAGAAGATTGTGGGCATGGTCGTCACCCTTACCGATCATTTGTTCTGGGAATATTATACCACAAAAGTTAGTTTTTGTGCACCGCATTCATCACCCGCCTTCGTATGGATAATTAAAAGTAAAGTTTATTTTTTCCTACTTTTCCCCCAAGGCTTAAAGACCGAGATAAACACAACCACTACTAATAAGGAAACCTGTAAGATACCAAAATATTTATTCATTTGACTAAAATACAAGTATGTCTGGTTCTGTAGAGCCTGTAAACGTTCCGCATCCGCTATAGTTGTAGAGCCGTTGACCCACGGTCCAAGGAAAAAGGTTCCAAATAATATTTGGGCCACAGTTGCTACCCATTTAACGATTATCCAATTGAATTTAAAGAATCCCCAGTTGGTTAACCAGGAGAACAGAAGACCGGTTAATAATGTACCAATTGCAGCAGGTATTACAACGAAATCATCAATGAACTTTATGCTTGCATTAAAGGCGTAGAGTTCATCACCGTTAGTTATATGCTCTTTTGCAAACCCCAGGACTATCATGGAGACTCCAGCACCTATCCACGCACAAACCAAAAAAATATGAATAGATTTCAAAGCTTTTTGACCGCCTGAACTTAGTTTTGGCATTGCTTTACTCCTTTGCTAAATATGTTTTGCTAACGATCTACAGACCAGAGGTACTGTTTTCCCGGTTCAAGTAAGATTGAAAACATGAAACATACGGGGCTTCTGAAGTTGTTACTTTAACTATCTTCAACAAACCTCGCTACATCCTTTCCGCATTTTTTACATTTACCTTGGAGTAAAATACCAAATTCATCATCAGATAAAGTATATTTAACAATAGTGGTCACTCCGCAAGTTGGGCAAAAAACGTTATTTACCAGTAGTTCTTGTTTATTTTTAGGGAGTTTAGACCATTTTTAGCTGCTTTAAAATCTGTAACTGACATAATTAGTCCCCCAATACCAAGATCCTGTACAGACACCCGGTTGTGTTTACCCGTTATCATTCCCAACAACATGCTTCAAACTCTCTCCCACTATTTAACGTATAAAATTTGTGTATAGGTGGGGTCAGGCTTGAATAATTCACTTATTCGCTCCTCTCCTCAAAACACCGGATAATTTCCTGAACATAATCTGTTCCCTTGCTAACGCCGGACTTTATTTTCGATATCATTGATAACGGTAAGTTAAGCTCTTGCGCCAATAATGTATTCGTAACACTACAATGCTTTTCGCTCAGCAGCACTATCGCCTTTCGTAGGTCGGATATCTTCTGGATTCTTGTCTTTCTGACAAGTTCATTAATACTTACTTGTTCTTGAGAACAAACTTTTTCTATTAACTCGCCAATACTAATTTGTCTGGATTGAATTCCTAGGCCTGTTGAAGGCAGCATTTTCTCTTCAGGTTGGAACTCCCGGAAGTCTCTAAGTGCAATTACCTCCGGTTCCTGCTCCATAAACTGCAAGTATTCCTTAATTGCTTGCTTTCTTTTCTTTGAAAATATCCCTAATACTTCATCCGTGTCAACTAATCCATCGTCAATTAAATCGATATAGTGAACATGACTGCTCCATTTGTAATTTATACCTTGACGAATATTCGCCGTTACAGGGTTGAAGTGAATATATTTTATCACCTGCAGTAAATAATTTTCTTTGTCGCACAGCAATGCTTTATACCTTTGCTGAAACACATGCCCGGTCCTACCATAGCTACGGTTGAACCATTGGGTATATACCTGCTGTAGGCGCTGCATTATTTCAGATAAGGGAGTATCTTCCACCTGTATGAGTAGATGTGCATGGTTATCCATTATACAGTATGAAAATAATTTAAAGGCGAACTGTTTTTTATACTTGGCCATCTTCTGGATATATTTTCTTTTTTGATGTTCTTTGCTAAATATCCTTTCTCCATTATTGCCTCTCACCATTACATGGTATAAGGCTCCTGGAAAATGGACGCGTGTTTTCCTCGCCATTTTTTATCACCTGGTTAATTATACCATAAATTAGGGAATTATTCAAGCCTGACCCCTATAGAACTCCATGCCTTTCTGAGACAATTTTTCTTCCCAAATCATCTGTAATAAAGCCAAATCCTCACTATAATCTGTTTTTAATTCATCTTTGTCGTATTTAAGATTTTCAAGTACCTCAATTGTAAAACTTGGTCCACCGTACTCTTTCCATTCTTTTTGAAGCTCCTTATTGGCGAAACTACCAAATTCTAACTGAAATTTTGTGCGGTTTATCTTACTTTTCAAATCTTGCGTTCCTTCAATGTAACACTTATTATTAGAGTTTGAACGAATTACAAATATCCCCATATCTGGCTTCATCTGCTTGTATTGTTCTTTGAGTTCTTTTTTTCTATCCATGGATTAATACCCCATTTCCTTTAATATCCGTGCTAAAGTACTCAGGCGTTCTCCAATAAGCTCATCATCATCACTAAGAGCCTGGCTGAATAACTTAATATCTTCATCAACTTTTTCGTTATCAGTACATACAGCAACTGTCATGGCATCACCCTGTAAACCTACTCTATCTATAACAGGATTTTCTGTATCATATAATTTCTCATATCGATACGCCTCCCGAAAATGAAGTTTTGCTCTGCAAGTGAGAATTGCAAGATCAAGCACTCTGTGAAGGGGCAATTCTTCAGATTGCCTAGACCACTTTTCTCCTGTGTACCTCCATACTTTGGCTGAGATATCTACCTTTCCCCTGTCATTCCATTGCGCCAATCCTAATGAAAGACCCTTTGCGTCTGTATTAAAAGCATATCTACCGTCGACATTTTCATAGTTCTCAGATACGATAACCGGTTTATGCTTTAAAGTAGTTGGTATTTTCATTGTTTTTACCTCCATGCTTTTTACTAGATTAGTAGTTTAGTAATTTACTAAATAAATTATACTCAAGATATCAAAATCTGTCAATGGTAAGGGCATGCTATGCACCCTAGTAAAAAAGTGTTTCCGCAACACAATGCCAAGAAACTGGCAAAATATAAAAAACCACCGACCAAGATGCGGATTGCACCTTCTGTCGGCGGTTTGCTAACGGTTCATTACCAGCAAATGATTAAGCACGTCATACTGCTTTTAAACCAAAACCTTTTTTATTGCAGACCTAAAGTTACCGGCGCCTCCGTTTGCCGGGTGTGGCACGTGAATGTTTTCAATTGCTAATTTGCTCAGCGTTTTTGATGAGTGCCTTCCGATAGAAATAACGGTAATATTGGGGCATAAATTTAACAACACTTTGGTATAGTATGCTCCCAATTCCAATTCTGCAGCAGTGGGGGTACGGTTGGTTAACGGACCTTTACTTAGATCAAAGGGGTGAAAGGGGAATATATTCCATGTTATTACCTGATAAACAGATACCGTACTTTTCATTACTTCCCCCCATACAATTGTTGCTGTGGGTTCTGTAAATCCAAAGCGCTTTTGAGTATTGTTTAAATTACTATTGTCCGGGTTACTAGTTCTTTTCCCTTGTCCATTTTGTAAAATAACGGAAGGTCTAATATTCTCATGCTTGCCTAAAAGTATTCGTTCTGATGTCATTGCCACACCGGTAAATCTACCGCCCTGATATCCAACGGCCTCGGCCACAAGAAGATACATCGCTCCAGGTATTCTAGCCTCTAAGAATTGCTTAATTTGTTTCGACCTTATATTATTTGGGGCTTCTGAGCTTATATCACAACTTTCCTCATAATCCCTCCATGGATTAAAAACGTTTTCCGGTGATTCATAGGCTTGAAGTTCTTGAATGAATTTATTTATGTTGCTCTTCATGGCTGCTACCTTTCACTAGTTAGTTAAGAATGAATTATTCACTAATTATAAGAATAATTAGTGAATAATTCAAGCCTGTTTATTGCCTTCACCTCGCGGTGGACACCCTTGTCTTTGGCTGCCTAGGGACTTTCACCTGTTAGACTGCGCCCATGCCCTGGCGCACCAAGAAAAGCCCATGGTGCATATCAAACCAAGGGCTTTTATATTAAGTGGTTGCCATATATTGGATTGGTTTTTATAAAGCTATTTTAGGAACATACATAACTTTTTTTCGTCTATAGTAATAAATATAAAGCAGAGGAGTATATAATGTTATGAGGAAAACAATCAGTTTCTTACTTTTAGCAGCATTTCTTTTTTCCATTAATGGTTTAGCATTTGCTGATACCTCATTAAAGCGTGGTTATTCTGACGTCGACGGTCATTGGGCCTCGTCTGATATTTATACTGTTGCAGAGAGTGGTTTAATGAATGGTTACCCTGATAATTCTTTCAAACCAGATAAAAATGTTAGTAGGCTAGAATTAGCAATTACCTTGGACCGAACTTTTGACTTTAATTTTAGCGCAGTTACTTTTATTAAACAACCTGAGCTTAAAGATATGTTTGATGATGTAAAAGATGGTCGATGGTACAGCAATTCCCTTCTTGAAACAACTTTCTTCGGTGTTTTAAATACTGATAATAGAATGTTTAAGCCAAATCAGGATATCACAAGAATTCAAGTTGCAAAGGCAATTAAGCAATCCTTTGATGCTAAACAATTGGGTGTGACAATGACCCAAATGTTTCCAATACATGATGATACTCAAGAGTTGGCTTCTGATAAAAGTTCTGCTTTAAATTTCGTTTTTAATACCGGGATAATGAAAGGCTTAGACAATAATATTTTTGCACCTAATAAGCCAATAACCAGAGCAGAACTAGCAACTGTCTTAAAAAGAACTTTAAGCACATTAAAAGTTGCTGAACCTATCATGATTGATAACACTGAGGATTTTCCTATGACTGATGATGTGAGAGAGATTGAAAACCCGCCTCTTCCAAAAGATAAAGATAATGAATTAATTATACAAGACCCTGATACTCCTGTTAGTAATGAACTTGAAAGGGAGTAAAGACAATAAAGTAGCGGCTTCTATTTGTCGCTGCTTTATTTTTAATCTGATTTCTAAGACTCCCACTTCTATAAGTGGGAGTTCCTCTTTATATTTCAGGTGGGGTGGAATCCCACCTGTTGGGGACATTCCTCCGCAGGAGGTGTGTCCCCTTTCCTCTTAAACCCCGATGTTCAGCTTTAGCTGAACGAGTTCACTGTGGCATAATTAATTCAGAAATACCCAGTAGCACACTTTCGTTACCGCCTTTGCGTAAAGGTAAGACCCCCTTAATATAAATATCCCTCAGATTATTATTTATACATAATCACCTTATAGTCCGAGGAATCCCTCATATCATCCAGGGTGAATTCCACGTTACGGGTATCTCCGTTGCCTAAATCGGCAACACCGGTTACCTGAATGTAAGACATATCGCTATTCGGCAGCCAGACGCGCACACCTACATGAGCATTGTACAATGCTCCTACATTCAAGGTTTCACCTTCTGACCCCATGCCTTCATAATTCGTGATTTTAATATCATTCAAATGCCCGAAGATGGCAAAATTCACCTGCATACCCTGGGGACCCTGGGTCACGCTGCCTATATCCTCGTTGACCCACTGCAAAGAGTTTAACCCATCATACATAGGTATGACCACAACGCGATAATCGCTGTAATTGATCGGTGTGCCATTTATAGTTTCGTTTCTAAAGCCGGCCAGCTTAAGGTTATCCGGTTCTTCGGCACCGGCATTAGATTGGGGCCGGTAGTCGCTGAATCTTAAATTTGTTTGGCCAATAGCTACGAAATCATTGGTTAAGGCTTTGAAATCATAATCAAAGAAGTCACCATTGGCTGCTACATCATTGACTATGCGCCCTATTTCCCTTAACTCTGAACCCTTAGCATATTCAAAAAAGTAAATTTCGTTAGGCGGACTGGCAACGTACACTGTTAGCGCATATTTGTCAGTACCGTCATTTCTGGTAAGTTTATACTTATTGAAGACCAATTCCGGGGTCAATCCCTCTAATCTGTATTTCTTGCCGTCAATAACCCAATATAGTAGTTCATATTATCCGTGTCTATTTTAAAAGTTTCTGTTCTTCCGTCTCCGTTTATGTCATACTGGTACTCCTTATTGGCTTGGTATTCAGCGAGAAGTGATGGCGTATTACGTGTATTTTGCTGGTTTGCTTTGGATGTATTTTGCTCGGGAGACTGACTTGCTTTTGAAGGCTGCTCTTTTTGAGGGTTCTGCTGTTGAGCCAGCTGTTCCTTGGAGGGAGCCTGGTCTTTATCGGCCTGTTCATTTTGGACAGCTTGTTCTTTTGCCATTTCTGCAGCCAATTCTTTTTTAATTTCCTCTTTTAACTCTGCTTCCGACTTTGTATTGGACGCACACCCGATAATACCTGACAGAGTCAACAGCGCGATAATCAGTATACATATTGTTTTTTCATTTTTGCCTCCAGTCATAATATCAATTTTCAATACTGACAAACTCACAGGAATTACCCCAGCCTGATTGATACGCCGAAGTAAACTCTATATCTTTAATCCGTATTTTTAAATTTTTTTGCTGCCCCTGTTTCATCTCTGCCAGATCACTTTTGGAAATGCCCTGTAATGCAGCGTCTTTATTTCTAAACCACAATAATTCCCCCACGTTATATTCAGCGGTGAAGTTATCGGGATACTCAATCATGATGGTGGAAACACCTGGGGCCTTGATGGCATTAAACATAAAATCCTGATTCATGTCGTCATAATACAGCTCTCCATCATCCAGCACTATGTTTCCGGCCAGAGTGAATATTGCCTTATCATCGCCCTTTCGATAGTTTATATCCCTGATGACGAGTCCTCCGCCAACAGAATCGCCATTTTTGAGCGTTTCGATTTTCATTCAAGGGCTTGTACCAAGAATGGATTATTTCAACCTCAGATCAACAATCTCTGTAAACTCACAGTCGGTTCCGCCTTCTGAGCCCAGATAAATATTGACTTTAATGTCTTTGATACCTATTTTTCCATACAAGCTTCGCCCGCTCTTTAACTGCTGTAAAGTGCTCTTGGATAGGGCTTTTTGCATTTCATCAGAATTCCAGATATATAAACGGGTGGGCTTGTATTCAATGGTACCGAACAGGGAATCCTTGGGGTCTCCTATGACTATAGCCGTTGGGAAGGCGCTCTCATCAGCTATAAAGAGTGGTTCATTTGCTATTTGTTCTTCCCAGAGCAGTTCACCAGTCAGTACGACATTGCCTTCTAAAGTAAATCTTGCTTTTTCCCAGGGCCTCTGATATTCAATGTTTTTGATAATCAATCCTGCGCCTATGGAATCGCCGTTTTTGAGTTTAGATAGTTCTACGGCAGATTGACCGGAAAAATCAGCGAGTTCTGTTCTATCACCAGGTTTGGCTTCCCGGTCATTAGTCCCCAAGAATTGCCGATTATCGCCCTTGACCAGAATGGTTTCGAATTGCTCACCCTCTCCGAACATATCAAGCGAGTATTCATATCCGCTTTTATCTTTAAAAGAAATCGAGGATTTATCCCCTGATAAGTCATCGGTAATTACCAGAATCTTATTCCCGAATTGATCAGCAATTTTATAATCTTTACCAGAGGAGGCCGAATGGTAATAAAGGTCAAAAACCTCCCCTACAATGGCAATATCTCTAACACCATAGCCATTCCCGTCTCCGCTTTCCGCCTTGAATCCCGGTCTTTTGTATTCGTAATATCCAAGGGAGCTTAGTGAGCCGCCTCCGTAAGAGTCGATTACCACCAGGTCATATTTGTCATAATAAATGAAGGCTTCCCTGTGTTTTTCCGACTTTAAAGAAGGTTTGCTGCCGTCCAGCCCTGTTCCGTTATCCTGGCTGTTGCCGGATTCAACTTCAGTAACATCAAAGGCTAATTTATCTTTGTTGTAAGCATAAAGCGTCTTCCGGATGGTTTTTACCTTATCGCCCTCAATCCGTTGCAGCGAATACTCAAAATTTGTTAAACTGCCTTTTATATCGGAAATATCCTCATAGCTGACACTTGGTTGAGACAAGGTTTCAGCAGTTTTTAAACCGTCCAAAACTGTTACCATTTTACCTTCCGAATAAACGGCAAGGGATAAGTACTCTTCCTGTACTCCTGTTCCTCCCGTTTTTTGTGTAAGAGCCAAAAATCCATCTTTCAATTCAAATTTGTTTGCATATTTAGCTATTGGCAGCTCTGTACCGATATGTTTGAATTGACCGCCGTCCGCCCCAACTATGGCAATTTTTGCGGACCAGTCATTATTGTTGACAAGAATTGCCTCTTCCTTGCCGTCATTGGTAACGTCTAAGTATGTAATATCCACCCTGTCGTTAAAATCTTCCCTGGATAATTCATAAACCTCGCTGTTGACAAAGACATAAAGCTCATCCGCATTGCGGACATCTTTTGCCGCTGACTGTTGAGCGGCCGGAGTGCCGCCACAGGCTGCCAGAGTAAAGCACAGAATTATAATAAGTAATACTACCGAAAATCTTTTCATTCAAATCTCCTCTTTTCTCATTTGGCCTTGGTAAAAGATAGGGTAACCGCCGAAAAGTCGGTTACCCTTATGTGTTCCAGCTTTTTGTCTTTTAATTTGCCCTTTCTCCATTTACATACTGACCTTTATAAACCTGTCCTGAAGCCCAAGTCATAACACCATAACCGTGTCTTATATCGTTACTATATTGTCCAACAAATACATCTCCATCGGCCCAGGTATATGTAGCCAAACCATGCCTCTTCCCGTAATTCCATTGACCTACATATTTGCCTCCATTGGCAAAGGTCAAAGTGCCCAGTCCATGCTGGCTGCCACTGCGCCACTGGCCTTCATATTTACCTCCATTGAAGTATGTTAAAGTCCCCAAGCCTTGCTGCTTATCCTTATACCAATTACCTTTATATGTGGAACCATCCGCATAAAAATACTCGCCCCAACCGTGCTTCATGCCGTTTAGAGTTGAGCCTTTATATACCACTTTTCCGTTACTGTCAACAAGCTCATCGTTGAATTTTGTACCCGGTTCACCAAGTACTGCTAACGATTTTTGAGCACGGCTGCCGACGATAACAGTATTTGTGCTGCCGTCCCATTCAACCTTCTCTCCCATGCTTTCAGCAATAACCCTGGTCGGCACCATGGTTCTTCCGTCAATAATCATTGCCGGAACATCCAAGGGGAATTTTTTATTATTTTTTATACCTGATGAAGTATTTAAAGGTATGGTATAAAACCCTATCATCTACATGCTTATTCTGGCAGCTCTTTTCCCCTTTAGTAGCATACTTCTTATTGCATCTCCAGACTATCCTTCTGATCCGCTCATTGGTAGGGGCAGAAGGAAGCAAGCGTTACCGCACTTTAGCACTTGCGCATCCTTCCGAACAATGAATATTACCCCCGGTACGCGCCAGTTGCATTACCGGTTTACCACAACTTGGGCACAGAGATCTCTCCACTTCACGGCTTAAAGGGTTAAATATTACTTCAAATGGGAAAAGCTCTTCCCTTTGCTGAACCTCCAACTCCAAATTCAGCTTGGGCAAGTGATAGATGACGATACTGTCCAGGGTAACTTCCGCCTCCACGACAAATCTTTCTCGAATATCATGCAGCCGCCGCTCCCGGTCGGATTCAGTGGCTGCAATTTGCTGTTTAAACCTTTTTTGCCTTTCTAAATCCCGGCTGCGGAATAACTTGCGGCGCAATTCTTCATAGGTTCGATCGTAATAACGGGTAGCTTTGGACAATTCTTTTTCCCTGAGACCGGCCTGTCCGCCCTCAATCTCTTCCATTTTCATCCTCACCATGGGACCCACTGCCATACAGGCCCGATTATAAGCATCTTCCATGGTAATCACCGGGGCCTGAGGTAGCATATGCTCCCTTTTTTCAAGGGGTATTGCTTTTTGCAACAAAGGTAACAATTCCTGTACTTCGCTGTCCTGCCTTCCCGTATGCATATCCACCAGTACCGAATATAATTCCTCACGCTTTTCATCATACCTGAACACACACCGAAAGTTGAGCTGATAATAGATAAACTCCAAGGGGTAACTTTTTTTCAGTCGGGGCGGCTTACACTTGATAAAACTGACGGTTTGCCCGATCTGCTCTGCAGCCTTTGACGGCAGTTCCAGGTTCGGCACTGGCACGTAACATTGCACCACGCGCCCGGTGGAAAGAGCGAGCCCGGTTACCGCATCCAACAAGTAACTACCGAAAGTTACAAACTGGCAGTCTTCAGTTTCCTGGGCCACTTCGTAGTCAAAGGCCAGGCGCAAAAAACTTCTCCCGTCAAATACTTCTCCCAGATCCTCCGGCAGAAGCACTTCCACCAGAGCAAACCCCGTTTGCTCCACCATGGCCCCATGGCTTTCCAGGGTACGGGTAACGAAATTCTGGACAGAATAAGCACTATTCCACATCAGGCACCAACTCCCCCAACAGACGCTCATCCACTTCTTTAACTTGCCGATAATGTTCCCGGGCCTGAACCAGTTCCTCGCCCAGATCCTGCATGCGCCGCAAACAATCTTCTTCCTTTTTGCTTCCGGCCCAGATCTCCAGTAGCAAATCCTCAAAATCTTGTTTTTGCTTAAGGTTGCCCAAGATCATATCCAGTTCCCCCACCACCAGCCGGAACATATTCAGCTTAGCGTCCAGGAGTTCTAAGATACTGGCTTCAATGGTATCCCGGGCGGAAAGGTTATAAATATAAACGTCTCTTGTCTGCCCTACCCGGTGGATACGCCCGATGCGCTGTTCAATACGCATGGGATTCCAAGGCAAATCATAATTAACCATGGTATTGCAAAATTGCAAATTGCGCCCCTCACCACCGGATTCCGTGCTAATCAAAACCCGAGCAGCCCCGGAGAAATCCTTAATCGCCTGTTCTTTCTCAGCACGACGCATGCCCCCGTGGAAAGTGGCTGCCTCCAGGCCGGCATCAGTTAACAATTCAAAAAGATAAGCCCTGGTACTCTGAAAACCGGTAAATATTATCACCTTACCATCCTGGCGGGAAAGCAGTTCCAACAGCATCCGGGCTTTAGCATTGTCTTTTATTTGTGCTGCCTTTGCTGCCATCTCTGCCAGCTTTTCTTGCAATTCGGCAGGATTTTCTCTGTTGCCGACCAGTTTTTCCAAAGTGGGAATTACGGCCCTGCTACTGCTACCCACCTCGCGTTGCAATGTTTTGAGCACAAAACGATTAAGCCCCTTATTTCCTTTTCCTTGAAAATGTCCACGTACCAGGCCGGTAACCTCCTCATATAAATGGTGTTCCTCCGAGGTTAATTCCACTTCAATAGTGTCAGCGTGCCGGTGGGTTAAAATGGACCCCGTTTCGCTACGGCGGTTGCGCACCATGACATCCCTCAGAAACCCTTTCAAATCATTTACATTATTAGGCTTAAGACGGTCTTGTTTGGAAATGTAACGGCGTCGAAAATTACCTGCCGTATCCAGTTGCCCGGGACTCAAGAGGGTAATCAAATTAAAAATTTCTTCCAGGTCGTTCTCCACGGGAGTGGCAGTAAGCAGTAAAATATAACGTTTCTTCAGCCGGTTAGCCAGCTGCCAGCCCTGAGTTTTACGGTTTTTTAAGTGATGCACTTCATCCACAATGACCAAATCGTAGTCTTCCTGGTAGACCTGTTCTGCCGTCCCCTTACGTTTGGCCTTATCCACTGACGCTATCAGGCGGTCGTATTGCTGCCAGCCCTGCCCGTTATTTTTAAATTCTGATCCGTCGGCTATTTTAAAGTCCAAATTAAACTTGGAGCGCATTTCTTCCTGCCATTGTTCAATCAGTGAGGGAGGAGTAAGGATAAGAATCTTTTTGGCCAGACCACGCATTATGTATTCCATCATAATAAGACCGGCCTCAACTGTCTTGCCCAGCCCTACCTCATCGCATAAAAGGGCCCTGCCGCGCATGTGCTGCAGAACATGCTGTACCGTTCGAATCTGATAATCAAAAGGTTGTACATTGCGCACGATATGTGTAGAAAGGAGAGTATCGAAACCAGGGCTTAGAGCGAAAGTCAACCCCTGGTGATGTAAGTAATAATCTTCGATTCCCGCTCTATCCCCGCTGAAATTACCTAATATGTCTTGTGGCCCACCGGTATTAGAAAAACAAATGCGGGGATGAGAAAAATTGTCTGAAATAAAGAGTGGCCGACAAAGATTATCGGCCACAAGAAAAAAAGTTTCCCCTTCGGCAGGTGTGACAAAAAAACATTCCCTTTCCAACGCCTGTATAAACCTACCCAGGCCACGGGCCTTGAGCATATTTTCTTCCAGGTCTGCAGTGCACTTAAGCTGTTTATTTTTGGCATTTACCAGCTTTACCACCCCGGACGGAGCAAACTTTTGCACTATAAAGCGCAGAACATCGTCCATTTCCAAACAATCCAACTCCAAAAGTTCCGTTCCCGGGCAACAATAATAGGCTCCTTGCATAAGGCATTATACCCCCTGCCAACAATATGTAAAGATTACTGCCATTTCGACAAGAAGCTTAAAATTTCCTCCCGGGGATTTCGCATTACGGGGTCAGGCTTGAATTATTCACTTATTCCTTTTCAAAATTAGGATAATTTCCCGAACATAGTCTGTTCCCTTGTGAATACCCGATTTTTATTTTCGATATTATTGATAACGGTCAGTTAAGCTCTCGCATTAACAATGTATTTGTTACATTGCAATGCCTTTCACTCAGCAGCACTGACCGCTCTATAAAAATTATACTGTTTAATGCAATAGCGCACCTGCTGTTTCTCCTTCGGTATAACCTCAATAGGCTTCTTTAAGTTTGTGGGCCGCTAAATTTCGGCAGTATCCCTATGGCCATCATTTAAACATTACGGTTGGGGTGAATTATTACCAATTTTGCCGGTGCCGTAGAACCAATTACATGCTCAACCCCCGCCGGAATTTCGATGAAAGCCGGAGTCTTATCGTAATGAACAACTTCTTCCCGGTCACTGCGTTCCAAGGTAATAGTACCTTCGGTCAGAACAATAATTTCATCAAAATTATGACTTTCCCGGGGGGACTGGCCGCCACCCGGCGCAAAAACTACTTCCACCTCGAACTCATGCCGGGCCCCTTTGTATAACCGGGTAATATCCGGGATTTTGGTGGTCATTATTATCACCTCCTAAAAATATTTCTTTAAAATATTTCTTTGTTTTTTAACCGCCTAGCTAGCATTAATATGGATCCAAGGAGAGGAAGGATTAATTTCTTCCCGTCAAAGTCGCTGCCAGGTATGGGTCATTACGGCAACTTCGTATTCCCACACCCACAATTCGGTTATTTGATGTACAAAAGCCAGCGTAAAAGCATATAAAGGTGAACCTCGTCATTCCGGTTTATATAATAGCTTTTAAAGTGTTTGATAGCGTCATCATACTTCCCCAGAGCCATATTTACCAAATGAATAGCGATTTTTGGTTTTGCCCGTTTGTGCAGTTTCTCCAGAGTTCGCCTACTGGAAATACAGTGATCGGGATCATGACTTAAAACAAATCTTTGTATATTTTTTAGCAATAAAAGACCCTCTAATAAGAATCGTGGTGTCCTCGCCATAACTCACATCTGGTTAATAATACCAACAATTAGTGAATTATTCAAGCCTATCCCTGCTCTATCAAGGCCACGCACTCCACATGTGTTTTGGCTGTAAAGTGATCAGACGGGAAGTATTAAACACTGCCTGCGAAAGCAACAGTCAATAGCTTCCTATCCATTTGACCATGCTCACGAGCTTTGACAATACCACTTCGGCATAATGCTCCTTCTCTTCCTGCCGCATGCTTTTTACCGTTGTGATAGCACTCTTTTCGGACATGAAAAAAGACACTCTCTGAGAGTGCCTTTACCGCAGTTACTCTTATTCCATTTTGGTTAATATTTCTCTTCACCGAACAGTATTTTAATATAATCTTGTCTCGTGTCTAAAATTCGGTAAATCGAAACATAAACATCTTCTATCTTATAAAAAATAATGTGATTACCCGAAATCAAATACCGGTAGTCTGTTGGGACATCAATTTTTGATGTTAATTCAGGTCCCAGTTTCGGAAATTCTTTTAACTTTCTATAGCTTTCAATTACCTCTGAAACCACCTTATTAGCTGAAGTAGGGTTATCAAGTTCATTAGCAATATAGTCCTTAATATCAAGTAAATCTTGTTTTGCAACGGGGTTAAATCTCAACTTAAGCATAAAATTATAACCCTAAATCTTCCTTTACTTGTTCTTCTGTAAGCCATTCTTCTTCAGTTTTCACAGCCTTTTCTGCCTCCATCAATTTCGATAGAAGTTTAATCGTTGCTTGATTTTTTTCATATTCTTCGATATCGAGAATAGCAAATCTACCTCGACCATTTTTCGTTAAGAAAACCGGCTTCCCTACTCCAATTTCCTTCAAAACCTCATTATAGTTTCTTAAATCAGAGACAGGTTTAATATTTGGCATAATATCAACTCCTCTCATTGATATTATTATACCCTTATTTTACTTAATATTCAACGTAATTTGTTACGTCATATCTTAGCTTAATTCATATGCCTCTCCCCGTATGATTGATTTTTTTCCAGTTCAATCATACCGGAATAGGCACTTTGTGGTAAATAGTGTTCACTTTTATTTGCCGAAATTGAAGGATTTTTCTCTTTATCCAATATCCCAATCTGCTGGATACGAAGTCAGGCTTGCACTTATTCCTTTTCAAAATTAGGTTAAATTCCCGAACATAGTCTGTTCCCTTGCCGAATACCCGATTTTTATTTTCGATATCATTGATAACGGTCAGTTAAGCTCTCGCATTAACAATGTATTTGTTACATTGCAATGCCTTTTACTCAGCAGCACTGACCGCTCTACAAAAATTATACTGTTTAATGCAATAGCACACCTGCTGTTTCTCCTTCAGGAATATTGGTAAGTGTTGTAGTTTCACCCCTGTGATTTCGCAGAGTATAACGTTCTGCGTCCTTATCTACAATATAATAATCAGGCATTAGTGGTATCTTACCTACATTTGTTGCAATAACATACATGGGTTGAGCTAAACCGGAAGTATGACCTCTAAGAGTATCCCTAATTAATTCTGCACCTTTTTCTACTGGAGTTCTAAAGTGGTCTATACCCGGTGCCGGTTCCAAATAAAAAACATAATATGGTCTGATCCTAATGTTCATCCACAAACCCGAGGAAATCATAAATTTGCTTGTCACTTGAGTTTATTTTTTCTATTAGCCAGGCAGTCTCTCTACCACATCCACCTGCACCGATTACAATAAGCGGGTTCACAATAATCTCCTCCTATGAAGATGACCTATGGTCTCTTCCATACTTTCCATACTAAGGTAGTAATGGAGCATTGTTCCATATATAGTATACAAGAACGCAGCATTAGGTACAGAGAAAAAACCACCCGACAACGAGTGGCTATCATTTTAAGAAAAACTATTAAAACTTCCATTACAGACTTTCATGGGAAAGAATTAACCTGAATGGTTCAGCATACTCATATCCCACATGACTGCCATAGAATGGAGCTTGATCCTGTAATGCCTTTATACTTCCAGGATGCGGGTATTCTCTCAATTCATAAGGGTTGATTCGAAGCCTGGAGCATTTCCTTTACAAAACCTCTTACCCTTGTAGTAAAATATAAAGTATGAGACAAGGTACCAGCATTAAGAAACCCACAATTATATTATTTTTGGCTACAATATATTTATGGCATAATGATTTAAAGGCTGTGATAAATGCTGCCACCTCGGGCGACATAAAGTCTGCGGCACATGCAATTGCAGGTGCGGGAACAGCAGCCATCCTGATAAGCATTTACATTAATGCAGCTATCAGCATTATGGGAGTGGTACCCTCCGTTTTTTTAACCGGGGTCAATGTGCTGGTCTTTGGCCTGTACGGGGGATTTATGGTATCCTGGGCGGGCGAGGTTATTGGTGGCCACAGTTTCTTTCATGGTTTACCGGTGGGGCATAAAATCGGCCGAATACCCACTGAGCACTGGAAACTCATAAAAACTGTCAACACTTTACCCGGGGTAAGACAAATTTATTTTCTAATGGTACAGCGTATGGCCCCTTTTGTACCCTCGGGGTTAATTAATCTCATCGGGTCCTTAACTACCATTCAAGCACGAAACTTCATCATTGCTACCACAATCGGCAAATTCCCGGCGCTACTACTGGAAACTGCATTCATTTACAACCTTATAAACATAAACAGAGGCTATATCAACCTTGGCACCGGTGTACTGATTGCAGCCCTTCTATATTTTGGTGTCAAAAAAGAGCTTGACCGCCTGGCTAAATTAGACCCAAACCAGTAGAAAGTGACTACATTGAGCATCATCTTGACAATCTAAGGAAAAACTTATTCATCCCAACAACAGGAATTAAGGAGAGTGATAGTTTTGGCCCAGAATCTTACTGAGCTTATTATTGAAAAGGCTAAATACTTTGGTGCTTCACTTGCAGGAGTAGCTAGCGTTGATGTTCTTAAACAGTCACCTTCTTACATGGTGTATCCTGAAATTGGAACCATCGCTTCCTCTAATGTAATTACTAATGAAGAAATTACTTGGCCTAAAGATGCCAAATCTGTAATAGTGCTAGCATTACATCATCCAACTGACAAACCGGAATTAGATTGGTGGAATGGCAAAGGGACTCCAGGGAATAGTATTCTGATTAAGATAAATAAATTACTATCTGACTGGTTAGAAACAAGCATGAATATTAAAACTTACAAATTACCTTACCATATTGAAAATGGTGGCATATTTCTCAAAGATGCCGCAGTGATGGCTGGATTGGGCTGCATAGGAAAAAATAATTTACTGTTAACTCCGGAATTTGGGCCAAGAATTCGTCTCAGGGCATTACTGTTGAATGAGGATATTAAGACTTCCGGACCTATAGAATTTAATCCGTGCATAGAGTGTGATGAGCCTTGTAAAAAACCCTGTCCCACAAACGCATTTGATAATGTAATTTATTCAGCAGAAAAAATAAAAATATCTTCGTTACCCGGGCAGGATGGCTCATATAATAGAACATTGTGCAATACGTCCCCGGAAGCATCAATAGCAAATATGGATAATAATGCAAATAATAATAACCAGGCAGAAATAAAGCACAGTGAATGTATTAAATTTTGCAGGAATTGTGAACTTGCTTGTGCCGCAGGAAA
Organism: Bacillota bacterium; assembly: GCA_009711705.1. Classification (GTDB taxonomy): domain Bacteria; phylum Bacillota; class Desulfotomaculia; order Desulfotomaculales; family VENG01; genus VENG01. Next base: position 17,329 of record VENG01000018.1, on the reverse strand, counting down.
CGGCAATTAACATGTCTCCTGGGTTCAGGCTTAAACGATGTTTGAGGAAATTTAAATTGTTAATAAAAAATAAGCCGGCCAAGGTGAAAAAGCACCTCAGTCGGCTTACTATTTACTTTATTCAACTTGGCATTCAATTCCTAGTCCGGAATGCAATAAATAATAGCTACGGCGGGGTCAGGCTTGAATTATTTACTTATCTCCTCTTCAAACCTCCGGATAATTTCCTGAACATAACCTGTCCCCTTGCTACTACTTATTGCCGCAAACCCGCATATTCCCAATCCAGAATATATTTTCCCTTTTGATGTACTATGTGTTCCTATAGCACAGGTTAATGTAAACGAAAGTAACAACGGGGGTGTAGTTTCCCTTGGGAGATGGAAATATTTAGAACTTACTCTTGAAGAAAAGGCTTCCACCGGTTACTCGTGGGAATACAAATCAACGCTGGATGCCAACGTTCTGAAGGGGATGGGAACTTGGTCCGAAAGTCCGGACTTCTCAATACCCGGGGACCGGGTAAGCGCCACCGGATTTATCAGGGAATAAACCCCGGGCAAACGACAATTGATCTTTGGTACATTCAAGCTTGGTTAGCTGAACCTATACCGGCAGGGACTCACATAAAGAAAGCCCCCGGAAGGTATATCTCCAAGGGCATTATCAATTTAATTACGCAGTTTTTATAATTAAAAACTTTATTTGTTCAGGCTGATAATATCATACTTCTCAAGCAGATTACTATCTTTTTCCATTAAATACAGCATTCTTTGTGCTGGTCCATTCGGAGTATTTTTACCGGCTTCCCACGCTTCTACAGTCTTTTTGGATACACCCAAAACATTAGCAAAAACTTGTTGTGTCAATTTTTGTCTTTCCCGTAATAATCTTATTTGCTTTCCACTAAAACGAGGTAACGAAGCAATGCTAACACGGTCAGTTTTAACATTCTTCAATTCACCTTTTTCATATTTGACCGCTTCTCCCAATCCTTTAATTATACTATCATATACACCCACAGCAATCACTTCCTTCGTAATTCCTCTTTGATTTTGTGCTTTTCGAGAAAATATATTTAATTTCAGCATATGCTAAAAACGAAAAAGATAATCTAACATAAGAAGAACGAAATGATTTACCTCCAGGTTAGAAAATGGGCGTGCCTTAAAGTCAAATATCAATTTCACATCCCTATCGGGTAGAGTTTCTATCTAAAAAATAAGTGGGACAAGGTACCAGCAGCTATCGACCGCCAGGAAATAAAATGAACTCCGGGTTGAAGCCGGCTTGTACCGTGGGATTCCCCGGATTTATGGGGACTATACAATCCTTTTCACCAACAAAACCCTCATTCCATACAATCTAATTTCGGCAGTATCCCTATGGCCATCATTTAAACATTACGGTTGGGGTGAATTATTACCAATTTTGCCGGTGCCGTAGAACCAATTACATGCTCAACCCCCGCCGGAATTTCGATGAAAGCCGGAGTCTTATCGTAATGAACAACTTCTTCCCGGTCACTGCGTTCCAAGGTAATAGTACCTTCGGTCAGAACAATAATTTCATCAAAATTATGACTTTCCCGGGGGGACTGGCCGCCACCCGGCGCAAAAACTACTTCCACCTCGAACTCATGCCGGGCCCCTTTGTATAACCGGGTAATATCCGGGATTTTGGTGGTCATTATTATCACCTCCTAAAAATATTTCTTTAAAATATTTCTTTGTTTTTTAACCGCCTAGCTAGCATTAATATGGATCCAAGGAGAGGAAGGATTAATTTCTTCCCGTCAAAGTCGCTGCCAGGTATGGGTCATTACGGCAACTTCGTATTCCCACACCCACAATTCGGTTATTTGATGTACAAAAGCCAGCGTAAAAGCATATAAAGGTGAACCTCGTCATTCCGGTTTATATAATAGCTTTTAAAGTGTTTGATAGCGTCATCATACTTCCCCAGAGCCATATTTACCAAATGAATAGCGATTTTTGGTTTTGCCCGTTTGTGCAGTTTCTCCAGAGTTCGCCTACTGGAAATAGGTGATCGGGATCATGACTTAAAACAAATCTTTGTATATTTTTTAGCAATAAAAAACCCTCTAATAAGAATCGTAGTGTCCTCGCCATAACTCACATCTGGTTAATAATACCAACAATTAGTGAATTATTCAAGCCTATCCCCGCTCTATCAACGCCACGCACTCCACGTGTGTTTTGAGTGCGAGATGATAATATCTAGCAATAGAGAGGCCCCCTCATTTCCTATTGTACTAGGATAAACACAAATCTTGTCTGGTATCGACCTAAGAAGTTACAAATTGCTGCTTTTCTTTCTTGCAAATCCGCATAATTGTGTCTTTTCCAGTAATTACTGCTACAGGTAATCCCCCAGGTGGTTGTAGCCACTGACCGCTTAATAGCATGTTATCAAGGCCTTTGATACGTCCTGTATGATTCAAAGACTTTCCACTAATAGTCGGCCAAAAACCCATAAAAGCACCACGATAAGCATTGCAGTACCGTACGTAAGTTTGTGGGGTAGCCACATCCAACAGCTTCAGCTTTCCTTTTTTGTTTGGAAAACGAGTTTCCATTGCATCGATTACTGCTTCGCCAATCCGCATTTTTTCCTTAGCATAAGCTTCCTTATCTTTTATTAAGGCTTCCCACGCATCTAGTTCCGGCTCAAATTGATTAATGGCAAAAGTAATTACGGTATGCCCCTCTGGAGCAAAGTTAGGCTCATAGCCATAATGAGTCATTTGTAAATGCTCTATTGGTTTCTGATTTTGGTTAATATCTACCGTTTCCACAGGAAACTTAAGTGTCCGGGGAACGTCGTTCATTTCACCTTCATAGCCTATTCCGATATAAATGTTTGATGCCAAAGGATATGTATCTGGATTATTGTACCTTTTCTCAAACTCTAGGTCAGGGTAACGTCCCTTTAGTAGCTTTTCATATAAAACCTTAGCGTCACAAGCGGCAATAAAGTAATCTGCTTCGAACCGTTTGCCGTTTGTACATTTAATACCCTTTACTGTACCTCCTTTTATATCTGCTTCCACTACCTCACAGGAAGCTTCCACTGTTCCGCCTAACGATAGGTATCGCTCTACCATGCGCTTAGCTAGTGCTTTGGAGCCCCCTTTAGGAATAGACGACTGCCCACTAGTAAAAGTACCAAGAGGAAAAAGAACAGATATTGCACCATAATCTCCTTCTGGCATAAAGGAAGCTATAGCTTCCCTCAAGGCCGGGTGTTTAAACTTCTTGGCCAATTCCGTCACACTAATCTTTCCGTATTTCTGCATTATAGGGCCCACATCTTTCATCGAGAAAATGTACTTTATTTTTTCAATCGGATTCATCAGGTCTAAAGGCTTTCCTGCCGGTACTGAAAATGAATGCAGCCGCTTTATATCACTGCAAAACTCTTCTATTTCTTCTTTATCCTCTGGTGATATCCCTAGCCAGCTTGACTTAAGCCGATCAAGATCGCGATAGAAATTTACTGTTACGCCGTCATGTTCAACAGCCATAAAGCTCTCAGGATGGTATATCTCAACCCCGTCTAGAGCGCCTACGGTGGTCCAAAGATCATGAATCGGGGTTCCCTCTTTCGTTCCCACAAACCAATGAATACAACCATCTATATGGTAGCCTTGACGGTCCCAGCCCGTACATTCCCCACCTAAGGTATGGTGCTTTTCCACTATAATACTCTCAAAGCCATTTTTCTGGGCAAAGATACCAGCACTCAACCCAGCAATTCCTCCACCAATTATAACTATTTTTTTCATTGTTTGTTCTTCCCCCGTTTTATTTTTTGGACAAGCAAAAGGTCCTCACCGGTTTCCATAAGTAGCTCTTCAACGTCCCTTTCATTGAGCCAGGGTGGTATATGACCATTGGCAACCATGGCTGAAAGCCCTGTTTGAAAGACTCTCATTTTAAATAACAATCTTTTTCGTTCTTCCATTGTCCACTCAAGCATTGCTTCGTCGTCAGCCATGGCTTCAAGCATTGATTTTTCCACTGTTTCATAAGATGCCATGTATTGATTTGGTTGCATTGTTAGTTCGCGAAAAAGAACTGGATACTGCCTGGCAAACTCTAAACTCGCCTTTCCGATATTTTCAAAAATATTGGGTCCTGTTTGCTTTGCCATTAGCTCGTTCGAGATAGCAAAAACACGTTGAACTACAGACTCAATTAAATTTTCAATTGTTTCAAAGTTAACGTAAATTGGAGCAACGGAACTGCCTAAGCGTTTCGCTACACTGCGTGCCGTAATAGCAGAAAAACCGTTTTCTTTGGCAATTTCAAATGCAGCTTCTATAATATTTTCTTTATTAAACTTAGTTTTAGGTGGCATATCTTTATCCCCCCTTTAAATAACATGTGTTATGTACTTTAGTTATATATTAGGCTAATACTTTTCTGTTGTTAAGTATTATTTGAAAAATTATCTTATTGCGATGTAAAAAAATAAAACAACAAAAAGTTTTCTCTATCGACGCATCAGCTAGGGGATTAATTGACAATACGCAATCAACCTTCAAGAATGTTAGAGCTGGCCAGGCAAGGTGACATCGATGTCATTATCACTAAATTCTATGATATGGGCTACCCCGACAAGAGCAAAAATGAGGTATCGTAAATAAAAGGTTTCCCCTACCGCCAAAGGCCGTCCATATAGCCAGCGGGTTATTGAAGTTTTTATCATAGCTCATAAGTTATCTCCTCACACCTTGTTGATCGCGGTAATCCTGCCACTGCTGTCGGTGGAGTAATTGTAGGTTGCAGTGGTTTCATCCACATAGGTAATATCAAAGCTATCCATACTCACAGCCAGGGTGGAAACTTCTTTTAAGAGCAACTTGGAAGTGATATTCTCCAATTGAATGCTGGTGATTTTGTCGCTACTATCGGTGGTATAGCTGTACTGGGCACTGTATTGGGTAATACCGTCTTTCTCCACTTCATAAGTGACGTTGATGGTTCCATCTCCTATGGAAAGGTCAGAAATACTGATTTCTTTAAGTCTTTTTTACTACTCTTTTATAGGTTCTATACCCCTACCGGAGGAATTACGTCATCAATAAAAACCTCCCACTTTGGTTTAGCAATGCCGGTAAACTGCTTGTGGCATTCCCATAGATCCATCAGGTACCCAATAGGCATGAGCCACACTTCTTCTTCCCTGCGGTTTAAGTGAGCAGTGCCCTAGTAGATAAGCCGGATAAACAACTCCTGGTCGCTTACCCGGCCTCCTCGTTTTTTAACGGTTCACTCTCCACATTGCGTTTGGTGCCCCTGAGCATGCTGGCCATAATGGCGTTTTTATACTCTGCTAAATCAAAGGATGTTGTTAGGAGTTCCACTTCTTCTTCTGTAAGTAGATCCTTCTTATCTTTCTTATTCCTTAGATTGTGGATTAGAATGGACTGATTAGCCAGTAAGGTAATCAGCCACACTACTTCGTCCACGCAAGTTCAAAATCTTTGGTGTTCATCAGCTTATTGCCGAGGTTTTCGAGACCCCCATAGCGCTGGGCGATTTGTTTGGTAGCCCTGGTGGTGAGAATGAGCTTGTACTCCCCGCCGCCAATGTTGATAATTACACTTCTCTCATCAGCGGCAACATCCACATCTAAAGATTTACTCTCAACTTTTTCATTTTCCATGTTGATCATCCCTTCCATTAAGATACGGTTACCGTAGCCACAGCTGTTGTGACATCACTTGCGCCGCTAGAGCTCAAGATACAGTAATAGTAATAAGTACCGGCTGTGAGATCGGTTGGTATGGCAAAGGTAGCTGCTGTTGCGCCGGAAATGACTGTACCGCCCGTAGCTGAAGCTGTGGTGTTTTCATACCACTGATAATTGATGGCTTTAGATCCGGTTACGACGGCTTCCACAACTAAGGATTCAGTGATGCTGCCAGCAGCCACCGTAGTATCTACCGGCTCCGTGGTAATGGTAATCACCGGATCTTCTGCTACTACCGTTGCCAGGGTCGTGGTTTCTGTCACCGTTTCAAGGGTAATCACGCAGTAATAATACTTGGTTCCCGCAGTAAGGTCTGTTGGTATGTTAAAACTAGCTGAAGTTTCACCGTTGATTGGTGTCCCACCCTCGGTGCTGGCCGTGGTATTTTCATACCATTGATAGGTTAGCGGTGTACTGGTGTTGCCACTGGCCACCACACTCAAGCTTTCTGTTATACTTCCCACTACCACATTAGTTGTCGCTGCCGGTTGGGTGCTAATGGTGATGGTTGGGGTGACCGATGTAAAGTCCGGCTCGTAAACCGTACTAAACCAGTTACTAATGGTGTTTGCTAAAACCCCGGTGTCCCCTTCTGTAACCTCTGCCTTCCAGGGGTGTTTGTTCTCTCCATCCAGTTTATTTCTTCTAAAAACCGTCCCTTCAATGGTGGGATTGCTAAAGGTGATAGAATCTCCTTTGGTAGCAAGGCTGGTGGCAGGCATGTTAAAGATCACCCGATACATCCAGAAATAGCGGTACTTGCCGTTGGCCTTTTTAGCCCTAAAGCCGATGGCTACAGGGTTGCCGCCATCTTCACTTCTGGATACCACTACATTGTTGCTGTCAATTTTACAGCCCGTTAAGTCTTGCGCTACCAGGGCACCAATATCGTCTATGCCAAGGGTTAGAGCGCCGCTCTTAAATTCCTTAACCACCTCGGATGCCCCATCATCGGCATAAAGGATGGCTTCAATCAGCTCAACACTGAGCTCTGCTGAAATGGCCTTGGCCAGCACCTTAGGTGTTCCGTAAGTTTCCACGCCATTTTCGTCTTCTGTGATGGGGGCGTAATATAGACTATCCAAACCTGACGCTCTCTTCGTTGGCTTCAGCCAAGGCTTGGGCGGCTGACCGGATTTACCATACTCCAAAACCGCTGCTTTTAATGCGTTAGGGAGGGCTGGCCCCATTGGCGAAGAACTTAGCGCCATATTCTTCCGTTGCTATTGCCACCCCGATGGCGTTTTTGGAGAGTATCCCACCAGGCCGTCAAAACCAAGCCCCGGTACATGAAGAACATCTTCATTTCTTAGGACTACTGTGCCGGTATCTTTTTGGTATTGGTAATAAAGCTCCCCTGTGGAAGTGCGGTCCACCGTCATCTTGTCCGGGAGTAGAGGATAAAGGGCCAGGACATTCCCTCTGCCATCTCTTATGATCTGTGCGTAGGTTTCCCCATAATAAAAGATGACTCATCAGTGTTTCCCTGAACACAAATGAAGTCATCTCCGGGTTTGGTTCGTCATGGAGCATGTAATATAGGCTGTGCTCCAGTGCTTTTTTCTTGCCGCTTTCGGTGTATTTATATAGATGAAGCGGCAAACTTGCTATGGTTTCAGCCAAGATACGAACACAGGCATATACTGCTGTGGTCTGCATCGCAGTTCTTTCATTGACAGCTTTTCCGCTTGTGGTACTGCCAAAGAAAAAGCTGTAAGTGCTTGTCCATAGGCTGTTCTTTGGTCCGGCTCTTGATTGAAACAATTTTGATAAAAAGGGGATTTTCATCAGTATTCCTCCTGAAATAGGCATTTAAAAAAAACACACTTCAGGTTAGAAGTAATTTAGTTAAAATTTATATTTTTTATGCCTTCATACTTGATTTAGCAGCCAATTTGTGTCAAACTATTAGCAAGCTAGATTTGCTTTTTGTTTTGACACATAACTTAACCTAGCATATAATAAAAATAACTAATGCAGGATGATTCGCCATCCTTTAATTGTGCGAGGTTTAATGCAGGATGATTCGCCATCCTTAATTGCGCGAGGTTTAATGCAGGATGATTCGCCGTCCTTAATTGCGCGAGGTTTAATACAGGGTAGTTCGCTGCCCTAGTAATTATGTGAGGTTTAATGCGTTAAGGTTAGAGTTAATCTCTAGCCTTAATTCTTTGTTCGGGGGATTGTTATGGCCAAGCTAAAATTTTATGATGTTAGCAGAGATTATATTAAATATCTGAAACACTATGATAACAAAATACCTGATATAGATTATGACCGTTTCAGTAAATTTTTCTGTGGTGTTGTTTTACAAATCGATCGGTATAATTACTTTGCCCCAGTTACCTCATTTAATAAACAGCAGCGCACTAATTTTTTAATTCGTGATAAAGGAAGACCTATCAGCTCTATTCGCTTTAGTTTTATGTTTCCAGCCTTTGACCAAGTGCTTACCTTAACGGATTTTGGTAGCAAACCACAATCTTATAAGGATCTGGTGAATGCAGAAATAAAATACTGCAACCAAAGTGCTGATAAAATTTATAAAAAAGCAATCGAGGTTTATAAGATCGGGGTAAACAAAAACCATCCCCTCAACTACACCTGCTGTAATTTCAATCTTTTAGAAGAAAAAAGCTTAGAGTATATAAATAATCTTGCGGATACTATAAAAGAGATTGCTGCCTCTACTGACAATAAGTCCACTGAATAAGTGGTCTTTTTATTTTACAACACCAAAATCCCTCTCCCATCATAAACACTCTCTCTGTTTTCATTCCTGATAGCCCGATCCAAGGCCATAATCAAGGCCACAGCACCGTCAATGCGCTCGGTGCTTTTTTCTTTGTCCGGCTTAATGTTACCAGCCGGATCGGTTTTAACAAAAATGTTATCCATCATCCATCTCAGTACCGGGTTCCCTCCATGTACTATCTTTTTCTCTAAGGTCAGCTTCATTAATTCCTTTGAGGGTGGAGACATATCCTTATACCCTTGCCCAAAAGGAACCACAGAAAAGCCCATCCCTTCAAGGTTCTGAACCATCTGTACAGCTCCCCACCTATCAAAGGCAATTTCCTTTATGTTATACTTGGTCCCTTGTTCTTCGATAAAGGCTTCAATAAATCCATAATGGACTACGTTTCCTTCCGTGGTTTTGATATAACCTTGCCTTTCCCAAATGTCGTAGGGCACATGATCCCGTCTGACTCTTGCTTTCAGATTATCATCCGGTATCCAGAAGTAAGGAAGGACGATAAATTTCTCTTCTTCTGTCCTCGGTGGAAAGACCAGCACAAAGGCTGTGATATCTGTGGTGCTGGAAAGGTCAAGGCCTCCAAAGCATTCGCGGCCCCGCAGCTCATCGATATCAATGGTATGGCCAAGAGATGAATTGGCTTTATACCAGTTCCTTTCATCGGACCAGTCGGCGTCATCATCAATTCCGTATATAACAGGATAGAAGGTAGGGTCAATTTTTCTCCCTTCCAAAATATCCATTGCCTTTTGATGTACTTCATAGCAGATGGAATTTCTATCTGTCCCGGCTGTGGTTATAAGAAAAAATAGCCGCTGCAGCCTTGCATCGCCAGAGCCTTTGGTCATGACATCAAACAAATCCCGGTTGGGTTGGGCGTGCAATTCGTCAAAGACAACCGCATGAACATTGAGACCATGTTTAGTGTAAGCTTCTGCTGACAGCACCTGATAAAAACTGTTTGTTGGTGCATAGACCAGACGCTTCACTGACATCACGGGCTTAAATCTCTTTTTAAGAGCCGGTGACTGGTCCACCATATCAACAGCAACGTCAAATACAATTGAAGCTTGCTGTCTGTCAGATGCACAGCCATAAACCTCAGCGCCCCACTCACCATCACCACAGGTCATAAGTAATGCAACTGCAGCTGCCATCTCACTTTTACCATTCTTTTTAGGCACCTCAATGTAGGCGGTGTTATATTGCCGGTAGCCATTTTCCTTGACCGTCCCGAATATATTCCGGATGATTTTATCCTGCCAGGACAGCAGGTCGAAGGGCACGCCACGCCATTGGCCTTTGGTATGCTTTAAGCAATTGATAAAGTTAACGGCATGCTGCGCTTTTCTTTCATCATACACCGGGGATGCTAATTCTAAAACTTGAAGGCGGCAAACTACGTTGGGTGGCTTTTAACGGTGAGGTTAAAATGGAGATATGGTAGGAATAAAGCATTTTTAATGACAGCGCAAGGAAGGAGGTGATGCCTGTGGTTCAACCGGGAAGGAAACCAAAACCGACTGCAATTAAAAAATTAGAAGGCAACCCTGGAAAGAGACAACTTATACTATGAACTAAGATAAGGGCCTAAGAGCTCTTTTTTCTTTACCGGAAAAACAAGTATATAAGTCAAACTAATAACTTGCTATTACCTGTGTTTAGGGTGATATATAGACTACACCAAACGCAGGGAGCGGATTTACATGACCAAAGATGAGGTTTGGTTGCTACGGGTTAATGTAGATGCAGTGAGGGGTATGGAGTTGCTACTTGAACAGCAAAGAGATTACTGGCTTCTGGATATAGGGAAAATCAACTGCACCTACTACCTGTATGCCCCCAGTTCCAGAAGGGCTGTTTTAAAATCTTCTACGGTGCTGATTTCCTTGGCGCTTAACTCTTCAGCAAAGGCCGTATCCAGCAGCTCCTCCGGCAACTCAAAGGCCTTCATGATGAGGTGCTGCTTGCTGGTAAGCATGTTGACTATGTTCCGCAATGTTATCCCGGTATGATCTTCCAAGTACCATTACGGGGTCAGGCTTGAATAATTCACTTATTTCCTTCTTCAAACCTCCGGCTAATTTCCTAAACATACCGTGTTCCCTTACTAACACCCGATTTTATTTTTGATATCATTGATAATGATATATTCAGCTCTTTGGCCAACATTTTTGAAACTCTGTATAAAATACTTTTTCTCCGTTATTGTCCCGGACCGTTACGCGGTATAAGGCACCGGGATAATGAACCCGTAATTTCCTTGCCATTTTTCATCACCAGGTTAATTGCACCATAAATTAGTGAATTACTCAAGCCTGACCCCGTTATATGCACTTAGCTTTTTCACCAGATCAGACCACAGCATCTCCCGGTTTTTCCACTCCGTCTCTTTTCGGCTGCGGCCGGTGGCAATGGTCAGTACCCCATCATGTTTAATGGCTGGGGATGTTTTAGGATCCACCATCACACACCTCCAAAGGCTGGTAGCGGTCATTAAAGCGGCGCACAACCAATCCTAAGTTTTTAGCAGCAGCTATTTCAGCTGCCATGCCTTTAGAGATTTTCTCTCCGAAGGCCCACAGTTCATCACATTTTAATAGCAGCTGCATGCCCATCTGGATTCCGGCAGTTCTATCTTCCGGGATGGTATCGTCCAGAAAAGTAGTGAAATTCACATGCGGGGTCATGGGGATACCGCCCTGGATGTAAACGTGCCTTGAGTAGCCGATAGCTTTTTGAATGTTCCTTTCTACATCTCCCTTTAAGGGCGAACATACATAGATAAAGGGTTTCTCCTTTGGCTTTTCTGCCAGCAACCGGTTTAGATACCACCGGGCTTTTAATAAATCTTCCTTGCCGTTTTTCTGTTCATGGCGGGACAGGTATTTAATCACGTTTCCCGTCAGGTATCCTTTAAACTGCTCCTGCGTAAGCTTGGCCTTAATATAGTCAATTGTCTCTATGCCACCTTTTTTATAATGATCGGGGTTGACTTTATCCATATTTATTTCCCCCTTATGCGGATTTGTTGGCCCTTTCAATTACCGGCAGTAAGCCTTTTTCATTTTTCAATAGGTCGTAGAGAAACAGTCTCCCTTTCTGAGTCCAGTAGGTATGCATGACGCTTCTTTCAGCATCAATAGCATGCGTCTTTGACTGGGTGTAGCCCATGTCAGCGTATTCTTGATATAAAAGCCAGGTGTTGCCCATTTTGTACTGCACCCCTAATTGGTGGAGCAGCTTGTTCATAGCGATTCCCGACATACCGTAATCCTTGGCAATCTTGCTGATGGGTACCAGAGATTTATTTTGCAAAATCATATCGTAATAGGATGCCTTGGGCTTTAGCTCACCGATGATTTGCTTATTTTGAGCGTTTTCCAGTTCCATCTGTTTGGCCCTTTCTTTGGCTGCTTTATATTCTGTGAACATCTTAATGCCCAGGTCTGGGTTGTGTAACATTTCATCTAAAAGCTTATCGGCTACAAACATGCCGTGTTTGCGGATATCCTTTAAAATCTCTTTGACTTTCTTTTTGAACTTTTTGGCAATGGGCTTCCTGGATTGCATCAACACTTCATATAAACCGTCTTCGGTTAAGAACCACGTTTCCTGGGCTCCACCGGGGGTCGGAACATTCTTCCGAACCTTTTCATCTTCATCCACCATGGCTACCAGCTTATGAACACTGGATTTTTCGTACTCAATCCAAGCAGCCACATCTTTAGTCAGGAATAACGGCTCTTCCGGTGTGCCATAAATCTTAAAATCCTTACCGAATACATCCCTTTGCTCAATCACCTGTAAATTTTCCATGGAAATTTTCCTCCTAATTAATCTTTCATATAGAAATCAGTCTCGAACCCGGCTGCATCTAAAGGCAGCCCCGGTGCCCAATCGATAGGCTGACTCATTATTTCCTCCACGTCTTTGAGGGAACCAAAGCCATGGGGTACATCCAGCACCACTTCATCGTGAACGTGAAATGCGATTTTATACCCTGCCGCATCCAGTCTTAACATGCTTTCTGCCAGGCAATCTCTGGCGATAGCCTGAACACAGTTATGGACAATAATAGGGCCTTCCGTACTTAAGACAGTAAATCTGTTTCTTTTTCCGCTGTTGACGATGTCATAAACCGGTTCGTAAAATCCGGCAGATCGAGTAAATGTTTTTTGGGACAGTGGTGATTGATACGGTAGTGCAAAGTGGTTACACCTATCCCAGTCAGCTCGGACAATTCTGCAACTGTCATTTTCCCCAGCGGGCTGTTCACAATTCGGTTGTGTCTTTTGTTGCGGCTTTGCTGTTTGTTTGTGGCCCATTTGCAGTTTTCCGGGGTGTAATCGCCGTTCACGTCGATCCGCTCTATCGTTAAGCCTTTTTGATAGCTTGGCCCCATATCGGTCCAGAAGTTCTGATAGCTTTCTTGCCACCTGCGGCATACCTTGATACCCCGCCCGCCATAATTTTTCCAGGCTTGATTTGATGGTAGCTTGCACCGGTCTACCATTGACCGCCACACCCAATAAGCAGGATGTTTGCTCATACCATGGCTCATATTTGAGAAGCCAATCAGCCCTTTTTTCATGCACCCGCAGGACATTTGTTTTCCTTTTGTAAATTCCGAGGCTGGCATAATAAACTCTTTGCCACAATCGCAGCGGATCAGCCACAGTGATTTCTTTCCGTTTGAACCCATATATTTTATGGCAGTCAGGAAGTTTAACTTCTGCCCACTTAAGTCCCTGGCACGATGATGCATCTCTCCACCCTCTTTCGGTTAAAACTAAATGATTTTCCGTCATTCTCACACCGTTAAGGCATATGGTCCGCTGCATCCCTTTTTCGATTAACCCGTCATGTTTAACCCATTCTTCTCCGTCCCAAAGTAAATCTTGCAAATCTATATTAATAAGAGGCTTCCAGCCGAAGTTGGTAAATACCAAGGTATCTGCAGCCAGGCAGTTCTCCACCATCTTTCCGCCATATGTGCTTAAGCGCCCCCACTGCTTAGTTCCCTGTTCGATCCCCTCATATGTTAACTTATCCTTGCCAAATCGCTCGTCCAGTTCAATTCTGGGCCTGACATAAGCCAAGCTCCTGCCGGAGGGCAACTTTATAAACAGTACCCCGCCCTTGCAGTAAAACTTTAGTCCATGCTGCATTGAAACTATTACCCCGTCTTTCACTGCCTTGATGGCCGCTTTTTCAACATTCCACCACAGCTTTACGATTTTAGGATTAGAATTTCTCCAGGCAGTAACAATGTCCAGAAGTTCATCTTCAGCTAAACCCATTTTTAAGGCTCCCATGGCAATCAATGCCCCTTTACTGCCTTGATAGCCGCAGGCTAAAGTGGCCACCTTACCTTTTTGCCTAAGTTCATACTCCGGGTTACCTTTGGCAATCAGAACCAAGGGCACTCCGAACATTCTGCTGGCGGTCATTTCATATATCTTCCCGTGGCTTTTGAAAGTATCAAGCACCCATTCTTCACCAGCCAACCAGGCAATAACTCGGGCCTCGATGGCACTGAAGTCCGATACAATAAACCGGCAGCCGGGGGAAGGGATGAAGGCAGTCCTAGTAAGCTGACTTAAAAGATCAGGAACAGATTCAAAAAGCAACTCCAGAACCTCGTACTCTCCGGCTTTTAATAACTGGCGGGCCAGTTGCAAATCCCTCATATTATTCCTTGGCAGGTTTTGCACTTGCACCAGTCGGCCTGCCCATCGCCCGGTCCTGTTCGCGCCGTAATACTGAAGCAATCCCCTTATCCGCCTACCCGTACCCACAGCCCGTTGCATGGCCTCATATTTCTTAATGGATGTTCTGGCCATTCCCAACCGCAGCTCTAAAGCCCGCTTGATAGTAGGTTCATCCGCTTTTTCCAGCAGTTCCGCTACCTTATCTTTGGCAAGACTGTCCACCTGGATGTTATGATTATCCTGCAGCCACCTTTTTAGCTGGGCCGGGCTATTGGGGTTGGCCAGCCCGGTTAAACAAGTGGCTTCTTCCAGCAGCTTTTTCTGGTAGTTTTTATCACACATGATGGCGTTTTCCACCAACTCCCGATCCACCGGCACCCCGTAATCATTGATATGCTGGTCTAAACACCATAGTTTATGTTCCTTATCGGTCATGGGATACTGCTCCAGCTTCTGGCGAATCCCTCGCTCCACTTCCACGTCCTGCTTGCAATAAGTCTTAAAACGCTCCCACTTTTCCGTATCATGTTCCGGCAGGTTTCTGGTCCTTCCACCGTTGGCTTTTGTGGGCTTGCAAGGTAAAGAGAAATATCTAATAAGTGCTTTGCCTTCCCGCATCTTTTGCTGGGGAAGCCTCAAACACTTAGCCACGCCGTCCAGGTTGGTTGGTAGGCCGAGGTTGAAAGCATGGGCTGCACTGCAATGCCATTGTTCAGCTGGCATCGGGATGTTAAAATGCTGGGCCAAACAAATCCTTTCAAAGTTGGCATTAAAGGCGGTTTTAACTACAACCGGATCGGTCAAAGCCTGCAATACATCATCTGGAATACCTTCACTACTGGCTAAATCAACAATTTCTACAGGGTTACCATCGAAGGCAAACGCCAAAAGCAGCACTTCAAAATCCTTAGATTGGGTGTAGCGATAGACCCCGCATCGAACGAGGTCTTCGCTAGAAAAAGTTTCAATATCGATACTTAGAACAGTCATAATTATTAACCCAAGATATCGTCATCATCGTCCACTGCACCAAAGTCATCTTCCGCTCTGCTTCTACCGCCCAATGGCTCGCCATCTTCCATCTTTTGCAAATTTTGAAGGCCTGCGGCGATTCCTTTGGTTCCGTTGGCGTTATACGCATAGGCTACTATACTTGCTCTCCCGTAGCATCCACTGTAAAACTCGGTAGGATCCAGTATGGGTTGGACATCTTTATCAACGATGCCCGGTTTAGTGTAGCTGTTAGCATTTATAAAGTAGCTATTGGCGTACGCTTCATCATCTGGCCTGTCCACATCACCGTCCCGAAGGGGTGTTTTTAAGTTAGCCGGGATTTTACCTCCCAGCTTGGATATACCGTCCTTTTTAGCGGCTTCAATGGCAGCCTTAACCTTTTGCAAGGTCTTCTTATCGGATTTGGGGATAATTAAACTGACTGAGTATTTGGGATCGCTGCCGTTTACACTCTTCGGCTCCCAGACGTTGGCGTAACTGAATCTAACCTTACCTGTGATAACTTTATTAGACATATAAGTTTCCTCCTTAATTTTTGAAATCTATCTCCGCCGTACTATTAATTTCCGGCCTTTTATCTGACACCGGTACAAGCTTTGGTTTTCCCGGTGGCTTTGTAATTAGGCCCCCGAGAATTTCCTTGAATTTTTTCTTACCGATGGCTTTTTCCATAGCGGTAATGGTTAACAGAGACTTGGAATAGATTTTTTCCTCTTCAAAGCCTGCTGTCGTAAGGGCTTCTACTACCTTGCCTTCATCTGCGTACTTTCTGCTACTCTTGCCTTCGACCAGCTTAAAGCCGGGCCACTCTTTACCTTGATTGAGGGCTTGATCCTGTGCGTAGGCTTGTATATCTTTAGCCCATTTTTGTAATTCATCAATGGAAGATAAAATTTCTGTTATTTCCTCGTCAGTTAGCAAAAGTGGGGCTTTGAAGTCATAGCAGGCTAGCTTCATATTTTCATCAGCCCTGGCCCGGCAGGTATATCTAATCCGGCAAAATCGGCAGTGCTCACCTGCGACAAAGTCACCCTCACCTTTCCATGCTTTCTCCGCTGCCCCCATAACAGTGTTGTTAGCCCAATACAATAGGTCATCTAGTGTCATCTGGTCAGTGGAGATGCTATCCAGCCTGGGCTGGCATATGGTCATCCTGACAGTGTTGATATCATACAAACACCCGAACTCGTTCACCGCTCCTAAGGCATAAAGCCGCATCTGGGGGTTATCTACTGCTGATACAGCAACCCCCTGCCCGAACTTAAAATCTACAACCTCCAGCACGCCATCGCCTACCAGGACCAGATCCCCGGTGCCAAACCCGCCAGGCACCCAAGGGCTGTAATCAAGCTTCGTCTCTAGGAGTACTAACGCATCCGGGGTCCTCGCCCTGACCTGGTTGATTTTTTCAATAGCAAAATCCACATAAACCTGTACATAATCATTAAGATCCTTATTATATAAAGGGTCCTGTTTCAGCTCTTTAAGCCTCTTATTAAACTTGCTCATTTAATCAACCCCAAATAATGAGCCAGGTAGAGCTCGGCTAAAGCATGGGCAAAACTACCTTCTCGGGCGTATTCAGTTGTCTCATCGTCCACGGCCTCTTCTAAACGTGCTGACGGGGTGCAATTTATCCACCGTTTGGAACTGGAGGCCGAGAGTAGTGCATGTTCAGCCATTTATAGCTCCCCCGCTTCTTTAAGGAGTGCCGAGTAGTTCTCTTCAGGGATGTCACGAAGCTTGTCCCCTCCGTGCTTTTTGAGCAGCTCCTTAACCCCAGCTTGCTTCCCACTTTGCATCAAACCCGCCAGCTTGGCCCTGACCTCTTCCAGGGTAATGGGTGCAGGAGTGTTAGAGGCGGCTTTGTGGCCGTTCGGATGTTTAACTGAGAGATTGTCTTCTACAGGTTCTGTTTTTCTCGGAAGCCTTGTCTGCGATTGTCAAGAGAATTGTGAGCCACTCGCCAGGAAAATATTGAGCCACTAACGCTGATAAAAAAGTGAGCCACTTTTGGAAAAGCGCTGAGAAAATATTGAGCCACTTTTTATATTCATTTTTA
>VENG01000016.1 GCA_009711705.1 Bacillota bacterium | reverse complement strand
CGTTTTACAGTTTGCCTATCCATATAAAATGTGTTACTGGTGAGCGTCATGACTCTGTAACGGGTGTTTATGAACTTAAAGAACTTGTTGATTTATATCCGGAAATTAACTTTTATTCTGCTGCTTTTGATTCTGCTTATGATACTAATGCATTTTATCTTTTAAATATGCATTACGGCATCAAGCCCATTATTGATTTAAATCCCCGTTCTTCTAAGCCTGAAGCAGCCAGTGAACTTGTAAAAATTGATGAGAAAGGGATTCCTCTCTGCAAAGGTTTAGGTCACCAACTACGTAATTGGGGCCTTATGTCTAAGTCTTACAGACGAAAATGGCTTTTCCCGGTACAGTGTGATGATTGTGATAAATGTTCTGCCCACAGCAAGAAAACATTTTATACTAAAACAAAGGACAACCCCAGGTTCTTTACTTCTATTTTAAGAGGTTCGGATGAGTGGAAGCAGCTTTACAAAAGACGCTCTACCACTGAAAGAGCTTGGGATAGAATCAATAATGATTTTCATGCTGAGTCTGCCGTTACTTGTTCTAAAGAACGTAGAGTGGTTAGGGTCTTTCTTGGGGCATTTTGCTGTTTTATTGATGCATGGGCTCGTGAAAGCACTTTATCCATCAAGGATATATTTCCCGCTCTTTCAAGGGTTGCATAACTGGAATTAGGGCTTGCTGAACAGTCAACTTTAATCAATTAAAACACCATAATGAGGGTCTAACAAAAGCCAAATTATGCCGGAACAGATGTCGCAGAAAAAAGAACAAAAGAACACGGAGCCTATGCTCCAAGTTCATCACCAGGAACTGTAAATAGATCACGTTTTCGGCGGTCTTTTTAAGGCGCGCCATAATACGTGCCAGGCCATATCGGCGCTTGCCTTCGCCGAATTTGGCCTCCACTGCATTACGTTCACTGGCATCTTGTCGTTCCAGGCGTTTCTGATCTTTCTGTTTCTCTTTGTCAGCCGGTGGTCTCCCTAGCCTTGGCCCGCTGAGTCGTATATTACGTTCCTCACAGTACCGAAGGTTCTCTCTGTTTCGGTAAATCTTATCGGCCTGAACGACTTCAGGATAGTGCCCGTGCCGTTTTCGGTAGCGTTCACACGTTTCTATTAAGGTTTTACCCTCATTAAAGGCGTCCCAACTCAGCGTTTCTACGTAGGCGTAACCGTCTACGATGCTGATAGCTACTTTGGCACCAAACTCAACATTGGCTGTAGCTTTACCTCTAACGATGGGACGAACATGCGGCTGACTTATGCTGACAATACGATCGGTTATCTTATGGGTGCGGTGGGTGTACATGTAGAGCTGCTGTTCGTAGAGTACACGAATGGTGCTCAATGCTTCCAGATGTTTCTGACTCAAGCCATGACCATCGCCGGCCACAGCAAGCAGGCGATCTACAGCACCCAGGTTGCGTCGAACATAGCGCAGTTGCTTGCCAACAGCTTTGCGGATACCTTTCTTTCCAGGTTTCTTGTTTCGAGCAATGCTTAGAAAGGCTTTACGAGCTATCTGACGGTAAGTGCGCGGTCTTTTGCCTGGCTTACCAAGATTTCTGTGTACTATATCGATAATGTCATCCAACTTCTCCCTGGCTTCGTTAAGTAAGGATAGGTCAGTGGGATAGCGTATGTCTGCCGGGGCGCAGGTAGCGTCCAAGATGAGTTTACCTTGGTTGACCGGATATGTTATGAAGGAAGAAGCTTTTCTTCCTGATTTATTGGATTCTTCCGGTTTATGGCCATCTGAGGGCGGTCCTGGTTTGTTGTCATCGTCGTCATTTCTTTTCTCTTCCGATTTCCTGGCTGCCAGGCAGATTTCTTCGTTGATATCTTTTAGCGCTTCGCTTCCAAAGCGCTTACGGAAGTGGACCATAAGGGAAGGGTCAAATGGTGGCCGGTCCTGGTATTCCTTTAGGCCGATGAAGTATTGCAGATACGGATTTTCAGTGATCTGCTCCACTGTTTCACGGTCGCTGTAGCCACATTTTTCTTTTATGATTAAGGCACCAAGTGCCATTCGAACGGGTTTAGCCTTCTGCCCACGGTTGCTGGGAAAAAGATTAGCATAGCGTTCTTCAATGCTCTGCCAAGGGATAATTTTAGCCAGTTTTACCCAACGATTATCAGCTTTCAATTTGCCTTCAAAGGGCAATACGAATTCTTCGAGATATAGTTGATTTTCCATTTTACGGAACATATTATGCCTCCAGGTGCACGGTTTTTTCAAGTTTTGCCGTGTTTTCCATGCATATTATTTCGACAAATATGCTCCTAAATCCTTGATTTTATTGGGTTTTTGTTCTTTTCAGCAGGCCCGAATTAACCGCATTGTATCGCATCTTCTTTTCGGCTTTTTGAAATTTACTTTTTTGAAAGGCTTTTTTGGTATGCGGTTTTTAATTTTTCTGCTCAGCATGTTTGTATATATTTACACTACATCCTGCTATTGGTATTTGCGATTTTATGTTTATCGAATATACTCAGTTAAGTATAGCCGTGAGCAAAACACCAAAAACATAGTGTTCCCAATGGATAATGAGCACGGCAAACTCAAATTATCACTATAAAATATAGAAGCAATCAGCTAGATTTGGTATAATTTAGTTGAAGACAAAACCAACCAAAGGAGGCTGATTGCTATCTACCGACAGGAAATAATGCAGGATATCCACCTGTTTACCTCACAGCCGAAAGCGAAATTTTACGACGAACTGTTTTTGAATCTCGATCTTAGCTGTATGGATACCGCTGCTGCGCGGACAGGACGCAAGGGCTATTTGAAAGCGGCGATGCTCTGCGCCTTTATCGTCATGAAATGTGAGGGCTTTTCACAAATCACAGACCTTGTGGATTATCTGGAGAACAACAGGCTCATCGCCTATTACTGCGGTTTTGACATCACAAGAGAACTACCGTCCTACTGGACTTTCGTCCGATTCTTGAAAAAACTTGATAATGGCTTGCTGAAACAAATAATGCGGCAACAAGTTTTGAAGCTGGTGAAGCTCGGCATTGTGGATACATCGTTCATCGGACTAGATTCCACACCGGTCATGGCAAATACCAAGCTCAACAATCCTAAATCCTTTGCAAAAAACAAGTTTTCTAAGGAGAACCAACCAAAAAATGATGCTGACTGCCGACTGGGTGTCCACACAGCTACAAATCAGATCAACGATAAGAACTATGAATTCTATTGGGGTTACAAGAACCATGTGCTGGTTGACTGCGTTACAGGCTTACCAATCTACGAGCTGACAACCACGGCCAATGTTGCCGACAGTACCGTCGCACTGGATATCCTAAGCCAAACCAATTCTTTCTTATCTGTTCAGGAATGTACCTTCTTAGCCGACAAAGGCTACGATGTGAAAGCTATTTACAGCGCTGTTCGGGATACATATCAGGGTGAGTGCGTTATCCCTCTCAACGTGCGGAGAACTAAGGATTCTAAGAGGCTTTCTGTGGGCAATCCCATCTGTGAAGCGGGTTTCGCTATGCATAGAGACGGTAAATTTAAAGAAAAAGGTGTTGTCCGCCAAAAGTTCTGCTGCCCCTTCAAGCGTTCCAGTCATGTACACGATTGCCCTTGTAATAATGATCATTTCCACAAGGGCGCTAAAGCGACCGGCTGCACAAAATATCTTTCGCTTCCTGATGATTACCGCATGTCAATTCAACGAGACACGGCAGAATTCAAATCACTGTACAGTCTGCGTACTGAATGCGAACGCTACAATTCTCGGTTTAAGTCCACCGGTCAGGAACGGCTTTGGGTTTGCAACGAAATATCTGCTGCCAATCTCAACACCATCTCCCACATTTCCCTGTTATCTATAGCTCTAGCGGCTATTGTCACTCGCCGTTCAGCTGCTATGCGGTCCCCTAAGAAGCTGTTACGTTCGGCTTAGCCATCGTGTCAACTGAATATCCTCAACTTTCCGTTTCTTTTGGTCGCGGGCTTAGTTTCGTTGCCCTTTTTTATCTATCCTCAGAATTACGCACGTTTCTTTCCATTTCATTAGTTCTTCACTTGGTGTTTTGCTCAGCTCTAAGTTAAGTATAGTATAAAGCATATAACTTGACAGCATCGTGTCATATTATATGATGTAACAATGCAAGTATTCAAGTCCATATCGGATATGACTTGAAGTGATACCGCAAAATAAGCATAAATAAAACCTGACGCTATGTTGTCAGGTTATTTTCTATATAATCAGATATGAAGAAGAATTAGATACCCTCACCATTTTCATAGACGCTATGATGAAGTCGGCATGATGAGCGGTCATGTTTGAATACCTGTCCGCTCATTGATTTACTCTACATATTTCTTAAACTTAAAAATTTCCTAAACAGGAAGTATAATGAAAAAAAATGTAAGAGGGATGATCATGAATTACATTAGCGTAAGGGAAGCCACAGAGAAATGGGATATCACAAACCGAATGGTCAATTACCACTGCGTTGCCGGTCGGATTAAAGGCGCGCAGAAGATCGGCAATATGTGGGTCATACCGAAAGACGCTCTTAAGCCCGTCGACGGAAGAAAACGCCCGAAGAAATGATCTCTGCCCGATGTTTGCGAGGATAGCGGTAAAAAGTGCGTGGCAAAGCTCCCCCAGATGGCAAAAAGCGCCAAGTGATTGTATGTACTGAAATCTTGAGCTTGATTTGAACAAGGAATAATATAATTATTGTATATGTAATCCTATACTCCAAGAAGAAAGCGTGGCTCTATATGAAAATCTTAATGATTGAAGACGAAAAGCGCTTGAGCGAAGCAATAGCGCGAATTCTAAAAGCAAATAATTATCTGGTTGATCTCGCCTTTGATGGCGAGTATGGGCTTGAATGCGCCTTGACAGACACATACGACATCATCATCCTTGATGTTATGCTGCCAAAGCTGGATGGCATTTCAGTATTGAGAGAATTGCGGAATCACCGTATCGTCACGCCTGTTATTTTGCTGACTGCCAAAGGGGAAACGGAAGATAAGATTTTGGGACTCGACAGCGGCGCGGACGACTATCTGGCAAAGCCCTTTTCCACTGAGGAACTGTTAGCCCGGTTGCGCGCCTTGGGAAGAAGGAAAGAAAACCTGATCCTCGATGGTATTCTTACAGTTGGCGATGTTGAACTGCGGCCCAACACGTTGTGTATGGTTTGTGCTTCCAATTCGGTAAAACTGACAGCCAAAGAATATCAGGTCATGGAGCTTTTGATGATGCGCAAAGGAATGGTTACACCCAAAAGCATGATGATCGAAAAAATATGGGGTTTTGATTCAGACGTTGACGAGCACAGCGTAGAAGTCTACATTTCTTTTTTGCGCAAAAAGCTTGGACTTATTAAGGCGGAGCTTACCATTCAAGCGGAGCGTGGGGCCGGGTATACTCTGCAGGAGAAAGGATGAGCTTATGTTCAAGCGTTTACGGAATCGATTTCTGTTATCCAATATGATACTGACTTCCCTCGTCCTGCTGGGGGCCTTTGCTGTGCTCTTTTCTTTGGTATACTGGAATGCGCGGCATGACGCTGAGAAGAGATTGCTGGCACTTCCGTCTTGTGCGGAGCAAAACGATGTAACGCCTATTCCGGCAGCGGGAAGCGTTGTGTACTATGTGGCTGATATCGTAATAAGCGGCGAGCATATGGGCGGTTCAACTTTTTTCAAAATCGCGGTGACTTCAGATGGCGAGATCAGCAAAGGCAATCCCGATTATTGGCTTATGGAAGAAGCCTATAAAAAAATGGCGCAGACCGCATGGACAAATCAAAACATTCATAAGGTCATTTCACTCGGAAGAACAAAGTGGCAGGCTATCGTTGTTCCTTCAACAACAGTCACGGGCGAGTATAACATCTTTTTTATGGATGTAACACCATCACAAGGATTATTGACAAACTTGCTTTACACGTTTTTAGGGATAGTTCCCCTGACACTGCTGGCAGTTTTTCTTATAAGCAGGAAAATAGCGAACAGATCTGTGCAGCCAATTTCAGAGGCATGGGAAAAACAGCGTCGATTTTCGGCGGACGCCTCCCATGAATTAAAAACCCCGCTTGCGATCATCACCGCCAACACTGACGCACTTTTACTCGAATCAGAGGATAAGCCGGAAAACAGAAAAAAGTGGATAGGCTATATCAAAGATGAAACCGACAGAATGGCCCGATTGGTAAATGAGCTTTTGTATCTCGCCAAAGTAGAGAATATGGACCACAGTGAGCAATATTGCGAATTCGATTTTGGGCAATGCATATCAGATGCATGCATTACTGTAGAAGCTATGGTTTATGAAAAGAAAATTGCCCTTGAATATAACATTGAAGAGCATGTCATGCTTTTCAGCAGCGAAGCAAAGATAAAGAAGCTCATATCGATCTTGCTTGACAATGCGATAAAATACACCGATGAAGGCGGCTTTATCCGCCTCCGACTGAAAAAACACAAATCCGTCGCTGAAATGACGATAGAAAATAGCGGCCCCGGAATTTCTGCTGAGACCCTTCCCCATATTTTTGACCGTTTTTACCGGGCTGACAAAGCACGGGAAAACGAGGACGGCAGTTATGGACTAGGGTTATCAATTGCCAAAAGTATATCGGAGCAACTTGGTGGCAAGCTTTCTGCTGACAGTATTCCAAATGAGAAAACAACTTTTACCTTTCACATAAAAGCAATCGTTAAACATACTCGTTAAGTCTTGAGAGAGAATGTACATTCTCTCTCTTTTTTTGCGCCTCATTTGAGGATGGCTTGATATATTGGACATGCGATAAGCAAATAAGGAGGTATAACACGAATATGAAAAAACGAGGATTAGCATTACTATCTATGGTGTTTATTTTTGTCTTGGCACTGCTGACAGCCTGCGGTTCTGAGAGTGTGCAAAAGGACATGACCGTATACACGGAACGCGCAGATGAAATGATGGGACTTACTCTCAAACTGCCACAGAAGGAACTGGATGATTGGACGGTTCCTTATGGCCCCTTTGACCAAAGTGTTGACCGTGGCAAGTATGCGCCTGTTGACGGCAGCTATCTTACCTTTGAGCCGCAAAAGGTTCCCCAAATATTTACCATAGTGATTTGATAATCCGAAAATGTTGTGTTATCCACTGGATTGCCCTTTAGGCGCGTTTTACTCCCTGTTCAATCCGGTCAGTTTTTACCGGTACAAGGTTGATAAATCGAAATGTACCAAATGCGGCATATGTGCAAAGACCTGTAAAATGGACATCGTTACTTGTCAAACGCCCAATTCTTTGGAATGTATCCGTTGCGGCGAATGTATCAAAGCGTGTCCTACAAAAGCAATTACGTCCGGCTTTAAAAATTATGTAAATACAAAGCAAGTTGATATCAAGGATCTTAATTAACCACAAAAATGGTTCGGAGGTAATCTCATTGAAAAAAGCACTCCTATGTATTCTAATTGCATGCACGGTGATGTCCCTTGGGCTCACACCTGTACATGCTGAAACTAAAAATGAAAAGAGCATAATTGTAGCAACCGGAAAAGATGTCCCCACAGACGGCCATCTTTCGGAAGAATACCGTTTTCCTGAAAAATACCGTGAAAATGCTGTTCAGTTTGTCACCGAAGACGGGATTTTGCTGTGCGGTTATGTGTTGGGCGAGGGTAGCAAAGGTATCACCCTCGGCCATGCAAACGGGTGGATGGTAAAGAGTTGGCTCCCCTTTGCTGAACGGCTTGTAGACGCAGGCTATCAGGTGATTCTTTGGGAGTTTCGGAATAACGAGCCTTCCGGATCTGCCGAAGGTGAAGCAAGCAACCGGTGGGACTTGGATGTGCTTGCCGCCGCGCAGGTTTTAAGGGAACGAGGCGCCACTGAAATATTGAGTATGGGGGCGTCTGATGGCGGTACTGCTACGGCTGCCGCCGCACCTCATATTCCCGACTTAGTAGGATTGGGGATATTTTCTTCTCCATCAAAACCCTCTCGCATTGGAGGAGAAGGGAAAGCGTTGGAGGGTGTTGGAAAGATAAACGTCCCTGCTTTCTTTGCAGTATCAACTGATGATTTTGCCGGAAATTTATATCCCCATGTAGAAGCTCTTTATGAGGCGTGTTCTTCCACGCAGAAGCAGTTTAATGTGATAGACAGCCCTGACCATGGAACGGATATGATATCACCAGAGATTCCCGGCAACGGGTACGCCGCTTTTCCAAAAAGCGATGAGCAAAAACAAAAACGTAAAGAATTGGCTGACAAACTAATGACTTTTGTAAATGAAGCTTTTGACAAAAGCGCAGACGAAGCAGACGAAGGAAAAACAGAAGCTCCTATATCCACGACGGAAATCGACAAAGGAAAAACAGATGACTCTACATCCCCACTTAAAGCGGATGAAACAATCGACCGCATTGAAAACAGTAACGGAAATACCACAATATATCCACTGATGATCGGAGCGGGAGCGCCGCTCTTACTCATGGTTATTGTTTTCGTAAGTATGAAACATAAAAAAAATAAAGAATAGCAGCTTTATTTGCTGTCAGGGCGACCTGCTATCTAACTTTAAAATGACATGGAGGTAATTTTAATGACAAAAAAATTCAAAGGGTTTCCAATGGTATTAATTGCACTTGTGATATTTTCTCTTTCTCTCACAGGTTGTCAAACTCCCGAGACAGGTTCTGCGCCTAATGAATCGACCCCAATTTATAGTGACACCACTGACAAAGATGAAATACCACCGGAAAATAATGCGACAGGTGCTCTGGGCAAAGATGAAAATAGCCAAAATACTGAATCCTCCGATACTGACGGATCAGACACACCTGAAAAGGGTGAATCAGGTCAAGTAAAAGTCAATGAGAGCCCTAAAGGAAACAGCAGTTCTACAAAACCCCCTGACAAGACTGGGAACGCCCAGGCAGGAAGCACTACTAACCCCAAGAATAATTCCGGCAGCGCTTCAACAGAATTTACAATTGATGACTACATGGCCATGAATGATTCTTTGGAGAGTTTTACTGCTTTTGTGAATCGTCGCAGTGATTTTTCAGACAGCGAAAAAAAGCAAATTATCAGTGCAAGAACCCGCCAACTGGAGATTACAGATGAATTGATGGCGGAATATAAGAAAATATTGACCAAAGAAGAAATGGACGCCTATCTTGTCCAGCCCATGGGTGAAGCGCTTGAGGCAGGAATGGTTCCGACAAATGATAACTATGACCAAGCATTGGAGAAAATAGAAAGCGCTAAGAAATCTGATACGGCTATTGCCCGCTTATCGAAAGAACTCAACGAGGTTAAGGGCGGAATCCTGAAAACCTTCGTGGAGAAGGTGCAAAAGGAAAAATCAAAATTGCTTGGCTTTTAAGGCTAATTTATGACTAGCACTGTATCAAAATCAAGTGAATTATACACCGTTATTTAGAAGTTATCATGATTGTAAAAAAAGAATAAAGCCAAGGGCGTCCCTACCAAAAGGTAGGGACGCAAAGCCGTAGGATCTAAGGCGCTTCAAAGCGCTACGATAGCCTGGCTGCTGGAAGTCATGTACAAGCCTGCCCTTTTGTACGAGGGCAGGCTTGTATAGCGTTATGGGCTTTCGTCGGATATTTTGGGGTATCGGATACTGGGCTTTCGCCATGCTCCGGGCGAAAGAGGTCCCCTTATGAATACTTCTCTCAACTCCATCAGGAGGGTGAAATAAAGACGGAGTACTTCGGTTACTCCGTACATATGACTATCAATCATCTCAATATTTTCAAAAGTCGGCACTTTGTCTGAGCAGGCATAGTGCTGACTTTTTTGTTCGACAAAATACCAAGAGTTTCAACTTCTAAAAAGCACCTTCATCATTCCACGCTGCCGTTCTCCGCCGCCTGTTCTTCATTTCCGGATTTCAAAAATCATGAAATGGAGGGCAAGCTCATGGAGAACCATGACACAAAATATACCCTGCTGGTCGGGAAAAAACGCATCCCCGTGACCCAAGAGGTCTATAAAGCCTATTACCGATGCCGCAACCGTGAAAAATACCTGGACAAGCTGGCAGAGGAAAACAATATCTCGCTGGAAGGCTGCGCCGAGAAAGGGATCTCCGCGGAATACATCATCACCTCCGCGGGGGACTCCATGGAGGATGCGATCATACTAAACGAGATGACCGCCAAAATGTTCCGTTGCGTCCAAATGCTCGACGAACCGGAAAGAACGCTCATCGTGGAGCTGTATCTTCGAGGCAAAAGCGAGCGTCGGCTTTCGGTGGAAACAGGGATTCCCTATATGACCATTCATGACAGAAAGGTAAAAACCCTTGGCAAAATAAAAAAACTTATAGATAAATAAAAAAATTTCCGTGCAACCCCCTCATTTTTTCCCTAAAGAAGTGAGGGGGTTTTTTATTCCCCTGTTGCTCTTTGAAAATTTCATATCCGGCAGCATAAATACATGATCTGTCCAGCCGTGTGAAAAGCGGCAGCGACGTTGACGGGCGCGCGGAGACTGCCTGCGGATGGGTGACAGACATCCGTCGAACCGATGGCATCGAAGGTGACGAGCGAGAACGCCCGGTCATAAAACGGTCTGTGGTGGGCCGTATCGCAATGAAATGGACAGTGCTAACGCTACTTTTGTCCAGCCCCAGCCCCGCCTGAAAGCGGGACCACGCAAGGGGGACAACTCGCAGAGATCCTGGGAGAGGTGAAATTCCCATGAGGTTTGCCGACCACAAACCGTTTATGCTGCCGCCCTGAGAGCCGCAAGGCTTTCTGTGCTTCGGGAAGTAGTGTCGAATAGAAGCACGGCAACTGTTATCAAATGAAGAACAAACGGATCATTTTTTGATCTCAGATACTACGCGGCAGGGATATTATGCCCTGCCGCGTCCATGTGAGATTGAACAAATTCAGCAAACGGAGGTTTTAGATATGGAACAGAAAAATCGTGCCTGGACTACGGCCGGATCGACGCTCCGGAGGATATCCACGGCCGGCTTAAAGGGCAGAAAAAAGAACTTGTCGATTACGCCGAGCAGATGGGCTTCGAGGTTGTCGGATCTTCCGAGGATATCGGCAGCGGCCTGGATTTTGAGCGCACCGGCCTGAAGGAAGTCATGAAGAACGCCGCAGACGGTGAATTTGATGTGCTGCTGATCAAAAAACTCGACCGCTTAGGACGCAACACCGTCAAAACGCTGGAGCTTCTCAGAGTCTTCGACCAGCTTGGCATACGGATATACTCTCCGCTGGAGGGTGAGATCCGGATTCCCCAGCTTATGGAGCTTTACGACGGATATAACGTCATGAATCTGGTATAGGAGGTGCCGGTATGAAAGAAACCGCTGATAAAATTACCGCAAAAGCCGACTATATCGCCATCGTGAACGCCCTGAACTGGCTTGTTTCCATCGGTAAAATCACCGCCGAGGACAGCAGGAAAACCGCCGCGCGCATTGCCGGGCAGCTTGAGGTATCCATTCTGATTATTTAGGACTGTCAAGGGGTCAGGCTTGAATAATTCACTAATCCAGGTATAAAAACCAGGTGATAAAAATGGCACGAAAAGCACGGATCCATTATCCAGGAGCCTTATGCCATATAAATGGTATAAGGCAATAATGCAGAAAAAATATTTAGTAAAGAACTTTAGAAAAGAAAATATATTCAAAAAATTGCAAGTATAAAAACAGTTCTCCTTCGAGTTATACGTATACAAATACATTATTGTATGTAATTACAAAAAATGGTATAGTAATAAACAAGTCAATCTCCTACAAGCGGAGATATTTTTACTTTAATTACTGAACTTGAGCAGGAAGTTATTGTGGTATTATTTTTAAAATCCTATGCTTAGGAGGATTTACCATGGGGCAAACCATTAAAATAGAATTTGAATTACCTAAAGATTTGTTTGCTGACAATCGTACCATGACACAACAATTTGTAAAGTCGGAGGCATTGAAAAGATTAGCAGCAACTTTCTATGCTGATGGAAGCCTGTCTTTAGGAAAGGCAGCTAAATTAGCTGATGTGTCAAAGCATGAATTTTTAGATTTTCTTGCAGAGCATAATATTCCTTTAAATTATGATGTTGATGATCTAAATGATGATTTGCAAATAGTCAAGGAGTTTGAAAAATGAAAGTCATTTCAAATTCTACTCCCCTTATTGCACTCTCACGGATCGGTGAGCTGGAGCTATTGCATTCTCTGTTTGATAACATTATTATTCCTTGTGCAGTATTTAACGAGGTTGTATTAGAAGGAGCCGGTCGGCCGGGTGTAAAAGAAGTCAAAAACGCTTCCTGGATTATAAAAGCAGAGGTTGCAAACCAACTTGCTGTGTCGTTGCTTGAATCAGATCTTGATCGAGGAGAGTGTGAAGCTATTGTTTTAGCTAAGGAATTAAATGCTGATTACCTTTTGTTAGATGAAAGAAAAGCACGGCGGATTATCAGAAACTCGGGAATTAAAGTAATGGGAACTTTAGGTGTCTTAGGTCTGGCTGCAAAGAATGGGTTGCTGACAGATTTTGATAATGTTTTTCAACGTTTAGGTGAAAATGGCTTTCGATTTAAACCAGCGGTTACAAAGGAAGTTAAGAATTATTTTATCAAATAGATTAATAGGGGGCTAGGGGGTTAGGCTTGAATAATTCACTAATCCAGGTATAAAAACAGGTGATAAAAATGGCACGAAAAGCACGGATCCTTTACCCAGGAGCCGTATACCATGTAAATGGTAAGAGGCAATAAATGCAGAAAAATATTTAGTATTTAGTAAAGAACTTTAGAAAAGAAAATATATCCAAAAGTTTCCAAGTGTAAAAACAATTCTCCTTCGAGTTATACGTATACAAATACATTATTGCGCAAGAGCTTAACTTACCGTTATCAATGATATCGAAAATAAAGTCGGGTGTGAGTAAGGGAATAAATTATGTTCAGAAAATTATTGAGGGGAAAATAAGTGAATAATTCAAGCCTGACCCCATCTGGCCCTATATCTATAATCCCTTCAGAACAACCTGGATTTGATTGTTGTCGTTTGCCCCGGCCTTTGGTAGGGGTTTTTTTTGTAATTCTGAAGATACTAAGGCAAAATAGAATGGGGGTTTATAAGTGCTGAAATCAAAAGACCGTAAAGAAAGAAGAATTGCTTCTTTGCTGCCTAAAGAGGATACCCATCCAGGACCGGGTTTGCAAGAGCTTAACGGCAAAGTAGAGGATATTGATGCCCGGAGTATGTTAGGGGAAGATGATTAGTAGGCAGTGAACTCGTTCAGCTATTGCTGAACATCGGGGCTTCAGATGGGGATTAGAAGTGGGAGTCTTAGAAATAAGATATTGGGCATATCTCAAACCGGTTAAAGGCTCAGAATAGGTGGGAGCCCGACCGGTTTTAATAATATTTAATAACTTGATAGGTAGGTTGGTATATAATGGTAGTAGGGTGGCTAGCAGAAAACAGTTTCCTTGCTTCGGTTAATGTCAACAAATTTTGGTATTTGGGCAGGAATATCTGTGCTCCACATAGTAGTGATTAATGTTATGCTTCTTGTTAGGTAATTTGTTACGCTAAGAGGGGACGTTTTTTGTGGTAGCGAGAAATCTGGTTTTCGTGCTAATCCTGCTAATAATATTTGTACCTTTTGCCTGGGCAGAAGGAAGCATGCCCCCGAATATAAAAATTACTGAGTTTATGGTCTTAAATGAAAATGTGATTTCTGACGAAAGAGGCGTTTATAGTAGTTGGATTGAAATCACTAATTTGGAAGATCAGCCTATAAATATTGGTGGCTTTTATATTTCAGATTTAAAAGAGGATCCACTGAGGTATAAGTTTCCTGTTGATTTTCCCAATTTAACAACTATTCCCCCCGGACAAGCAATTATTCTTTGGGCGGACGCAACCCCCAATCTTGGCCCGCTACATCTCAGTTTTAAACTGTCTCCAACCGCAGAAAATGTGATCTTGCGGTGGAAGGATAAAAAAACAATTCTTGATGCTGTTGAATATGGTAAACAAGTTAATAGCATTTCTTATGGTAGAAGGCATCTTTCTGAGGATTGGGCTTTCTTTGCAGATCCCACACCTGGTAACCCCAACCTGACAAAGGGGTTTTCAGAAAGCAAACCAGCGCTAGGCGCATTGTTTTATAATAATAATAAGAGTTTCATTCTTGGTGTTATTGCCAGCATAATTGGTCTTACAGTGATCATTATAATTCTACTTCATTCTATACGGTGTCGCAAGAACGCTGAGGTGGCATTGCATAATAAAAATGAAGAATTGGGAACATATA
Organism: Bacillota bacterium; assembly: GCA_009711705.1. Taxonomy (GTDB): domain Bacteria; phylum Bacillota; class Desulfotomaculia; order Desulfotomaculales; family VENG01; genus VENG01. The sequence goes on along the minus strand of VENG01000016.1, from coordinate 5,150 downwards.
ATGAGGAATTGATCGCCACTAATGAACAGCTCACTGCCATTGAGGAGGAACTGAGGCATCAGTTTGAAGAGCTGGAAAGAAACAGAATTTCACTTCAGCTAGCTAACAGAAAATTATTTGATATTATAGAGTTTCTACCAGATGCAACTTTTGTTATTGATGAAAAAAACAAGGTATTTGCCTGGAACCGGGCCATTGAAGAAATGACCGGCATTTCTAAGCAAGAGATTGTCGGTAAGGGGGATTATTTGTACGCTGTCCCCTTCTATGGGGAGCCTAAACCCATGTTGGTTGATCTTATTGAGGCGGATGATAAAGAAATTGAAAGGTATTATAATAACTTAGAAAGAAAAGGAAATGCATTGTTTGGTGAAGCATATGTCCCCTCGTTCTTCCAAGGTAAAAGTGCTTTTTTGTGGATGGCAGCATCAATTCTTTATGATGATTATGGAAGTAATGTAGGGGCTATTCAATCCATTAGGGACATCACTGAACGAAAAGAGACAGAAGAGCAATTAAGGCGCTTAAGCTTGTACGACACCCTTACCGGGTTATATAACAGAACTTACTTTGAACAAGAAATGAAACGTCTTGAAGACGGTCGTCATGCTCCGGTTGGGATAATTGTGTGTGATGTTGATGGTCTTAAGTTAGTAAATGATACTTTGGGACATGACAGTGGTGATATACTCTTAAAGGTTGCAGCAGATACCATAAAAAGCTGTTTTCGTGAGAGCGACGTTGTTGCGCGCATTGGTGGTGATGAGTTTGCTGCACTTTTACCTTGCAGCGATAATCAAGTAGTAGAGAATGCAGCAAACAGGATCAGGGCAGCTATCAAACGATATAATTCCGAAGACCAGAGCTTTGGGTTGAATCTATCAGTTGGTTTGAGTGTAAGTAGTGACGCGGAAGTGAATATGGGTGAACTTTTCAAGGATGCCGATAACGCCATGTACAGGGAAAAGCTGCATCATGGTCAAAGTTCCCGCCGGGCAGTAATAGAGACACTTATGAAAGCTTTGGAGGCAAGAGATTTTATTACAGAAGGCCATACTGACCGCTTAGAGGAATTAGTGGTTTCGTTGGCGCTATCTCTCGGGCTGGCGGAAAGTAGAATGAGTGATTTGCAGCTTTTAGCTCAATTTCATGATATAGGAAAAGTGGGTATTCCTGATCATATTTTATTTAAATCAAGTCCGCTTACAGATAAGGAATACGCCGTCATGCAGCGTCACAGTGAAATTGGTCATCGTATAGCACAATCAGCGCCAGATTTAGCGCCAATAGCTGATTGGATTCTCAAGCACCATGAATTTTGGGACGGTAGCGGATACCCTTTGGGGTTAAAGGAGGAAGAGATTCCACTCGAATGCCGGATCTTAGGGATTGCAGATGCCTATGATGCTATGACCAGTGAACGCCCCTATCGTAACCCCCTCTCGCATGAAAGGGCTGTAGCTGAACTAAAGAAATGTGCAGGAAAACAGTTTGACCCCCGGCTTGTTAACGTATTTGTAAATGTTCAGAATAAATGTTCCGGATAATTACTTGATCTGATTTCTAAGACTCCCACTTCTATAATGGGAGTTTGCACTTTTTTTTTCTTCAGTTGGGGTTGAATCCCACCAGTTGGGGACATTCCTCCGCAGGAGGTGTGTCCCCTTTCCTCTTAAGCCCCGATGTTCAGCTTTAGCTGAACGAGTTTAATGCAATAGGCTTTAACTCGGTGTTTTCTTTGTGATGCAAGTATTAAGCCGGTGTTTTTTTTTCATATAAAGGGCTGTTGCAATAGATTTTGCTAATACGTTTGCTCCTTTCCAAACTAAGTTTAGGCTGGAGTTTTGTAAAAGAAGGTAATTGTGTATTCCGTTTATATTTACATTTAAGGTTATCGACATGTTGCCTACGGGAGGAAGGCTTCTGTTCATAGCGTAGCCAGGAAGGAGGGGGCCGTTCTTTACCGTTATATAACCTAGATTTTTTAAGTTTCCCAGGGATGAATCTATAGCGATGATATAAGTGTCTTTATTATTTATGTTTTTGTGCACGGTCTCCAAGTTTTTTGCATGAACCGGTTCTTCTAAAGTTCCTACCACATTGGGTACTTTCATTTGACTCAGAAGTGTACCGGTCATGGGGCCAAAACAATCGCCGGTGGAACGATCAATTCCTATACAAAGAAAAACTAGTTCTATGTCGGCGGGTAGCTCGGTACGCAAAGTTTTGGTAAGGCTACCGAAAAGAAATTTTTGTTCGATATGCTTAGCAAATAAAAAAGACAATATTATCTCTCCCTTATTTTTCCTTTGCCCTATTATCTCAAAAGGAAGAGGAAAAATATGGAGATTGATGACCGGTATGTAAAGAAAATATCGCGCAAGATGACAAAAAATGGAATCACCCGCACCGACACTACTAACGCCACATTTCATAGATAGCCTGCACCGCTAGCAATAGCCAAATACCTCCAAGGATTCTGTTAAAGAGGTAATATTGTCGCTCAGCCTTTCTGTTTTTAAAGCGCCTTCTTTGAAAAAGAAGTTCAGGCTTTAGCAGGGAAATAATGCCGGCCAAGAGTACTGAGCCATAAGCTATTGTCCTGGCTAAAACCCATTCTGTGCTGTGTGAATCAAATTGTGTAGAAATATAAGCTGATACTGCAAACACCAAAATAATAAAAAGCATAATAAAATGGGATTTTTGAAGGATGGATTTCATTTGTTACCTCCTGGCTGTTACGACTTGCATGTCCAAAAAACCAATAGCAATTGTAAGATAAAAATAACAGGAATACCCATTGCGAACATCCTGTGCCGTATCTTATGGTGAAATATTTTCATGCCTAATAGGATACCAAGTGAACCGCCCACTAAGGCTGTTACCATCAACCTTTTTTCCGGTATGCGCCATTGGTTCCTGCGTGCTGCGTATTTATCATATCCCATTATGGTAAAACCCACTAAATTAACCAATAACGCCAATGTTATTAATATTTCCGGCAGTGCCAACACCCCTAAAGATTTACATTAACTAATTATAACAAAAAAAAGCCGCCTTAATGGGCGGCTTTTTTTTAATTGACTTGGTGGGCGATGACGGGCTTGAACCGCCGACATCCTGCTTGTAAGGCAGGCGCTCTCCCAACTGAGCTAATCGCCCGTGGTGACCCCACCGGGATTCGAACCCGGGTTACCGCCGTGAAAGGGCGGTGTCTTAAACCGCTTGACCATGGGGCCGCTTAATTACATTCAATGGCTCCCCGAGTAGGATTCGAACCTACAGCCCTCCGGTTAACAGCCGGATGCTCTACCGTTGAGCTATCGAGGAATGGTGACAAGAATTATTATACACATGGAGTGGTATTCGGTCAATAATTTTTTTTCAAATAACACTATTTGGGATTTAAGGTTCATGCAGGACTAAGTCAGTTTTTGTTGAAATGGCAATAAAATAATACATTATTGCTTAATCTTGCCTGATTATCATTTACATTTAAGTGGGAGGATTTTATGAAGCAGTTACACGATCTTGCTTCAGCTAGTGCCCGGGCTAAATCAGTACCGGACAATAAATACTTGGCAATATTCGAAAGTTTGCCCCAGCCCGTAATGGTATTAGATAAAAAGCAAAAGATTGATAGTATAAACCAGGCTGGTTTGAGGATGTTTAAGATCTCCAAAGGGGATGGTTTACCCCCATGGCTGGCTGAGGGAGTTAATTCTTCCGTTGTAAGTAAAGAGCCTGTAAGCGAATTTTTGGCAAAAGTTAACGGCGAGAAGGATGCTTTGTACTTTAATGTTAAAATAAGCCGGGCGTTAGAGAATAGCGGGCAGCACGAAGGTATAATATTAATTTTTAATGATATTACGGAACATAAGCAGGCTGAGGATTGCGCTAAATACGCGTGTGAAGAATTGAACCAGATAGTTAATTACACTATTGACGGCATACGGGTTGTGGACATGAATTTTAACATAATTCGGGTGACCGAAAGTTTTATTGAATTATCAGGTATGAGCCGTGATCAAGCTGTGGGAAAAAAGTGTTATGAGGTTTTCCCCGGCTCACTGTGTCACACGCCTAACTGTCCCTTGCTCAGAGTTCGCAACGGTGAAGAGCGCGTAAAGTGTGACGTGGAAAAGGTATGTAAAAACGGTGAAAAGATACCTTGTAATGTCACCGCCACTCCTTTTTGGACAGCGAAAGGCAGAAAAATAGGTATTGTAGAAAATTTTAGAGATATAACGGAACGAAAACGTGTGGAGGACGAACTGCGAAATTCGCACCAAAAACTTTTAAATATAATAGAATTTCTTCCTGATGCTACATTTGTAATAGACAAAGATAAAAAAGTTATTGCCTGGAATAGGGCTATTGAGCAAATGACCGGAAAGCGGAAGGAGGAAATAATCGGTAAAGGTGATTATCTTTATGCAGTGCCTTTTTACGGTGAGCAAAGACCGATCTTGATTGACCTCGTTATTAGCCGGGATGAGCAGGTTGAAAAGCAATATGATTTTGTTAGGCAGAGAGGAATCACACTGTTTACTGAATTTTTTGTTCCTTCTTTATTTGACGGCAAAGGGGCATATTTATGGGGAAACGCTTCTCCCTTATATGACGCGGACGGAAATTTAGTGGGAGCTATTGAGTCCATTCGAGATATCACGGAGCAAAAAGAGGCAGAAAAGGCACTTCGTTTATCGGAAGAACGGTTTGCCAAAGCATTTAACGGTAATCCCATTCCAATGACCATAAGTACACTCGATAACGGTTGCTTGTTAGATGTAAATGAAAGCTTTATACAGACCACCGGTTACTCGCGTCAAGAAGTTATAGGGTGCACGACAACGAATTTAAGTATTTGGCTTGATTCCAAGGACAGGGCTCAATTTATGCAGATGCTACGGGAACAAGGGACTGTTCGAAATTGGGAATCCACTTTTAAAATAAAATCAGGTGAGGCGAGGGTGGGCCTATTTTCTTCAGATTTAATTGAACTCAACGGGACTAAGTATATTGTCCACTTGCACATAATTACCTACACAATCATGGTGTGTTTTTTCATAATTAAACAACCAAATCTATTTATCCCCCCTCAGCAAAATGCTAAAATTTTAGCAAATTGTTTGGGGGGATTTTTATTG